>JBFYWX010000512.1:0-6120 GCA_041310825.1 Desulfobacteraceae bacterium
GGTTCGCTGGCCTCGCTGCGGACCCTCTCTGCGGGCATCCCCCTGAAAGCCGTGTTCCACAAATTTCACATTGGAGAAGCCGTTTTTCAGCAGCAGCTCGGCGCTGGGCAGTCCCCGTGCACCGCCTGAACGGCACATGGTGATGACCAGCGCATGGCGGTCGAGCCCTTTCTTGGCGATCGCCTTGTCGACCTCGGCGATAAAGTTTCGGTTGAGTTTCATGCGAAACACCGCCTGCTCGTCATCGAAATCAAAGGCGTCCGTAATCGCCAGGGGGATATTCCGGTCCACGGCGTCGGTAAAGCCGGTGAACATGATCTCGACCGGATCGCGCACATCGATGAAGAGCACGGATGCGCCTTTTTCCTGCACGAGCCGGTAGGCGTCCGCCGGCGCGATCCCGAGCCGATGCTCGGCACCCACGGCCGCGGCCGGTACCAAAAGCGACAGCACGATCAAGCCAATCTGCCACATCTTAGGATCCCCTTTCACTCATCCGGCCGGCGGGCAGGCGGACCGGGTTTCTTTCGCGGCGCCGGAGTCGGAATGCCAAAGACCCCAAACGTCCGAGCGGCACATCTCCGTGCCTGCGATCTGCCGGCGCGTTCAAGTAAGTTGGAAGCGGAACATGATTGCGGACAAAGGGGCGCCGGTCGCCACGACGCGCAAAACAGGTAATTGACCCGACATCACCCGCGGGGCTTCGGCGGATGGGCGGGGTGGGTGGATGGTTCAGACCGCGAATTCGACCCATAAGGGGTAGTGGTCCGAAATGCGGTGCGAGACGGCATTCTTCGTAAGGCCGGCCGCTGTGTAGACATGCGGCAGGAAATCGAAGCTGCCGCCGCTGGCGTAATTCATCTCCAACGCGATTTTGCCGCTTTCTTTCTGAAACCACGCAATCTGGTCGTAATACTTGTTCAGCGTGGGCTGGCCGGGGTCGGCGAAGATCGACCGCGGCACGTGGTTCAAATCCTCCGGTACCGTCAGTCCGGTGGAGGTGAAGGCGTTCCAGGCGGCATCCCCCTTGCGGTCGATGTTGAAGTCCCCCAGGACAATGAGGTTGTGATGCCACTTGGTGGAGCGATTCGCCCACTCCGACATCCAGCGGGCGATGCCTTTCAGCTCCGGTATGCGGCTCGTCGCGCTCTCTCCGTAGGTGACGTGCAGGACGGTCAGGATGAAGGTCGCCTCCTTGCGGAGGAAGCTGACCGCATAGGGGGACCGGGCGAACTGGGTTTTAAGGGCATCCGGGGAGACTTCGTTCAACCACTCGGGCGGAACGACCAACTCGCATGCCAGGCCGGATGGTTTCAAACGATGGTTGTCGAACACGAAGGCCATGCGTTCGCTGTTCCCGGCGGCCCCCAGGGTGATGTCGGTCATCAGAAACGACCATCCGGTCATGAGAAAATTCATCATGGCACGCAGGGCGCGCAGGTCGCCCGTCACCTCCTGGATGGCCATCACGTCGAACCGGGAGATGATTTCGCAGATCGACCGCAGGGCGGTAAGATCGCGTTTGGGGCTGTCGCCGGCGCCGGCGGTCCATTTAAGGGTCAGGGAACCGAAGCGGCGCAGATTCCAGGTGCCGATCAGAAGATTGCCCCCGGTTTTTTGGGGAACGGCTGCGTCCAACGTCCGGCGGAGGCGCTCTAAATCGCTCGTGACCGACTCCGGGGGGGAATCAAAGATGGCGGGCATACGTCACTCCGTTTTCGATGGATACCATCGGCTTCCCGTACATGCGCTCCGGCGCGTGGCGGGCATCCGAGGCCAACGCTTCTTTTCACATGACATTACAAATTCAGCCACGCGCGTCCAAGGTTTTATAAGAGGGGGGCCGGCGGGTTGTCAACGGGAAAATGTCACGGTTCTCAGCCTTTGACCAAGAGAAATGAGGTGGTTCCCCTATGGACACCTGTTGGGAATTGTTGGAAAAGAAAACCAGGCGCCCGGTTTCGGCCGGATGCTGGGGTATGTCTGCTCTCTGCACGACAACGCCTTTGAGACGAAATGGGAACCGGCCGCGTGAGGCCGCATCGCAGCGCCGACCGCACGGCGCGCAAGGAGGCGAGCATGTTCAACCGCATCTTGTTGCCGACGGACGGCTCCAGCTTGTCGCAGGTCGCGGTTCAAAAAGGGGTCCGGTTTGCCAAGAGCATCGGGGCGAAAGTGACCGGCCTGAGCGTGATGCCCTCCCCAAAGCACCAAATATACACGACCGTGATCTCGGAGCAACTCCAGGCGGAAACCGCCAAGCAGCATCAACGTCAGGCGGAGCAGCATCTTGCTTTTATCGAAAAGACGGCCAGGGATGCCGGGGTCCCTTGCGAAACGGTCTGCGAAGGCGGCGACTACCCCTTTGAAGTCATTCTGGATGTGTCCGAAAAAAAAGGCTGCGACCTAATCGTGATGGCCTCCCACGGTCGCAAGGGCGTAAAGGGTCTTTTGATCGGCAGCGAGACCCAGAAAGTGCTGACCCATTCGAAGATGCCCGTGCTGGTGATGCGTTGAGCTAAGAGGCGGTTCCTCCCCTTGCAAAGCGGTGAAAACGAGGTGCCGGCTTGCACGAAACCGACAAAGAGCACACGGATGAGGGAATCGGTGCGGTGACGGGAGCGACGGCCTGCATCCCCGAGCCATCGGGCCTCCAGACGAAACTACACCAACTCTCCAGGGTCTTTCGAGATGCGGCCGACGCGATCATCATCGAGGATTTGGCCGGGACCGTCATCGAGATGAACCATGAAGCCGAACGCTCCTACGGCTGGGGCCGGGAGGATCTGATCGGCCGGTCCATTAAGAGCCTCTTCCTGCCGGAACGACTCCAGGTGGCCTGGCAGGTGCGCCAGCGCTGCCTCAAGGGGGAGGAGGTGCGCAATTGGGAGGGGTATCGGGTCGACAAATACGGCCGGGTATTTCCCACGCTGATGACGGCCTTCCCGCTGATGGACGAAAACGGAAACATCGAGTTCATCGCGACCATCACCAAAGACATCTCCGTGTTGAAAAAAATGGAGCTGGAACTGCGCGATTCCCAGCAGCGCCTGAAGGAGTTTTCACGGAAAAGCATCGACGCCCTGGAGGCCGACCGAAAAGCGGTTTCCCGGGAGTTGCACGACAGCATCGGGGGAAATCTGGCGGCCATAAAGTTCGCCCTGGAATCCATCGTCAAGAAGATTGCCGCAGAGCCCTCGGCAGCGGCCCAATCGCTGGACAAGACCATTTCCCATCTGGCCGAAACCATCAAGGAGTGCAAACGAATTTCCGGCAATCTGCGCCCGGAGATCATCGACGACCGGGGCCTGTTGCCCACCATCGACTGGCACCTTCGCCAGTTCAGCCAACACTACGGGCAGATCAAGATTCTGCGGCAGATCGAGGTCAAAGAGCGGGAGATCCCGGAGCCGCTCAAGATCGTGATCTACCGCGTGATTCAAGAGGCGTTGAACAACGCCGCGCGGCACGGCCGCGCCGACACGATCCATATCCGCTTGAAACGATCCGCCGGCTATTTCGAAGCGGAGGTGGAGGACAACGGCTGCGGCTTTGATTTCAAGGAACTTGACGCCAGCGGCGACCACGCGCGGGGCTTCGGGTTGAAGAGCATGCGGGAGCGGGTCGAAATAATCGGCGGTTCCTTCACCTTGAACTCGTCCGCGGGTACGGGCACGAAGGTGCGCATTGCGCTGCCGGTGGGAGCGGACAAATAGGCACCGTGTTGGAACCCGGGCATCGACACGGCAAGGACATCACAGCGCAGGAACGGGGATCGCATGGACAGCCAGGTAAAAAAAATCATCATCGTCGAGGACAATGATCTCTATCGGGCGGCCTTGAAGGAGCTGATCAACAGCCAGGAGAATTGGGCGGTCGTCGCCGAGGCCGCCAGCGGGGAAGAGGCGATACGGGTGGCCGCCGCATGTCCCGCGGATCTGGTGCTGCTGGACCTCCGCCTTCCGGGGACCAGCGGCTACGATGCCCTTCCTTCCATTTCCAAGAATACGGATGCCAAAATTCTAGTTCTCAGCATTCTCGAGTCCCATCACAACATCCGGGCATCGCTGGAAGCCGGGGCGGACGGCTACTGCTTCAAGGACGTCAGCAGTCAGGAATTGCTGAAAGCCATCGCGACGGTCTTGAAAGGTGAACGGTATGTGTCCCGACCCGCACTGGACTATCCGGAGGAGTGCCGGGCCGAGGCCCGTCAAGCCTGCGACCATACGATCGTGTGGGTGTATTTCAACCGGGACCACGCGGTTCCGGCGCGGATGCTGAACTGCAACCGCATCGGCTGCTACTTTGAAACCCCGCAACCGGTCACGACCGGCGCCACCATCTCCATCCGGCTTGACCATCATGAGGCCGGGTCGCGCGGCCATGCCCTCGGGCTGGTTCGATCCTATGCGGTGGCGGATGTCAAGTGGTGCGACGCGCGCCGCCGTCAATACGGTGTCGGGGCCCGATACCATTTTTGATGGAAGACGACCTTCACGTCAGCGCCCTTTTTTCCAGCCGCGCGACACTCTCCACGTGAAAGGTGTGGGGAAACATATCTATCGGCTGGATCTCCACCACCTCATAGTGCTCCCCGAGCAAGGCCGCATCACGCGCCAAGGTGGCCGGGTTGCAGGAGACGTAGACGAGCCGTTCCGGCCGCATGTCCAGCACCCGACGGGCGACCTCGGGTGCCATCCCCACCCGCGGCGGGTCGATGATCATGACCTCCGGGCGCACCTTGACCGCTGCGAGCCCCTCCAGGATGTCCCCCCGCACGAAGCGGCAGTTGGAGACGCCGTTCAGCCGGCAGTTGCGCTCCGCATCGGCCGCCGCACTGGCCACGATCTCGATCCCGAGAACCTCGCGGCAGCTCCTCGAAATGTAAATGGGGATGGTGCCGGTCCCGCTGTATAGGTCCACGACCGACTCGTGCCCCTTCAGCCCCGCGTAGTCCAACACCTGTCGATAGAGGCGCTCGGCGCTCCGGGTGTTGGTCTGAAAGAAGGAGTTGGCCGAGATCTCGAACTCGAAAGGCCCGATCCGGTCGCGGATGACGCCTTCGCCCGCCACGCGGTGCTCGACCTCCCCGACCGCCACCCCCGCCTTGCGCGCCGTCACGTTGTTGACCACCGCAGCGACGGCGGGGAATTGGGCCCGCAGGCGCCGCGCCAATGCCGCGAGGAGATCCGCGTCCTCGGCCGCGGTGACCATGTTCACCATCCAGCTCCCGACGGCGACGGAGTTGCGCAGCACGGCGAAGCGCCAGAACCCCTCGTGGCGGCGCAGCCCGTAGACCGGCCGGCCCGATTCCCGGATGAAGCGGCGGATCTCCTCCAGGATCCGGTTTCCAGCCGCGGGCTGCAGCAGGCACTGCTCGATGTCGATCACCTTGTGAAAGGTGCCCGGCACATGCAGCCCGAGGGCGAACCCGCCCTCAATCTCCGGCTGCCCGAGCTCGGAGGGCAAAAACCAGCGGCGGTCGGCGCAGGTGAATTCCATCTTGTTGCGGTACTCGAACACCGGTTCGGACGGGAGAGTCGCGTGCACCGCTACCCCGCTGACGCCGGCGATGTGCTCCAAGGATTCGACGACGTGCTGCCGCTTGTACTCGAGCTGCTTTTCGTAGCGCAAAAACTGCCAGGAACACCCGCCGCAGTGACCGCTGTAACGGCAGGGAGCTTCGACCCGGTCCGGCGAGGCCTCGAGCAGCTCGACCAGTCGGGCCTCGGCGTAATTCTTTTTTTTGCGCGTGATGCAGATCAGGCCCCGGTCTCCGGGAACGGCCTGGTCCACGAACACCGCCATCCCGTCGAGCCGGGCGATGCCCTTGCCCCCGAACGCGATGCCCGTCACGGACGTCTCGACGATCGTCTGTTTTCTTGATCTCATTGCGGGTGTAGATTAGATGATAGAGGGATGGACTTCAAGAGGAGGCTTTCTGTGGCAGGGTTCAAAACGACACCCCCGCTCGAGGAGCTGACGTTCGCGGCGGATGGGTTGGCGCTGAGAGCGACCCTGCACCGGCCGGCCGCCCCCCGTCCGCCCGTCGTGATCGGCTGCCACGGGCTCTTGAGCGACCGCACCTCCCCCAAGCAGATCGCCCTGGCCCAGGCCTGC
>JBFYWX010000527.1:0-13730 GCA_041310825.1 Desulfobacteraceae bacterium
CCGGCGGCAGCTCGGGGTAGGCGAGGCGGGCGGCGAAGCCGGCCAGGGTGCGGGTAACGTTTTCCATGACCGTTGGCTACGCCCCCTGGAGCATCTTGGGCTTCTTGATCAGAGGGTAGACGATCGAGAACAGGGCGCCCGCCAGCAGCACGATGCTGATCGGGCTGCTCACCAGGCCGAGCGGGCTTCCGTCCGAGAGCAGCAGTGCCCGGCGCAGCGAGAGCTCCGCCAGGTCGCCTAAGACCAGCGCCAGGATGCAGGGGGCCACGGGCACGCCGAACTTGCGCATGAAATAGCCGATGATGGAGAAGGCGAACATCAGAAACATGTCGTCCACGCTGTTGCTGATCCCGTAGGCGCCGATGACGCAGAGAATCATGATGGCCGCCGAGAAGACCGAGTAGGGCAGGCGGTTCAGCTCGAGGAAGAGCCGGATGGCCGAGCCCGCCAGGAAGAGCATCAGCAGGTTGGTGAGGAGCATGGCGATGAAGATCCCGTAAACGATGTCCGGCCGGGTGGCAAGGAGAAGCGGGCCGGGCTGCATTCCATGGATCATGAAGGCCGCCACGAGCATGGCCGTGGTGTTGCTGCCGGGAAGCCCGAGCGAGAGCAGCACGGTCATCGACCCCCCGGTGGAGGCGTTGTTGGCGGCCTCCGCGGCCATCAGCCCCTCCACGGCGCCCTTGCCGAATTTTTCAGGCTCGTGCTTGGCCGTGCGCGCCGCCTCCCCGTAGGCGAGAAAGGCGGCGATGGTGGCCCCGGCGCCGGGCAGGGCGCCGACGATGGTCCCGATGATGGGCGAGCGGATCATGGTGAGCCAGTATTTTCGGAAAAGGGAAAAGGGGGGCAGCTCCCGCAGCAGCCCGCGGTACTCCACCCCGCCCTTGTACGCTTTGAACGGCTCCTCGGCCTCGATCAGGATTTCGGAGACGGCGAGCAGCCCGACCATGGCCACCACGAAGTTGATCCCGCCCAGGAGCGTGACGGTCTCGAAGGTGAACCGCTCCTGGCCCGTGATCCCGTCGGTGCCGATCGTGGCGAGAAAGAGCCCGAAGAAGCAGGAGAGAAAGCCCTTCATTACCGAGCCGCCCGAGAGGCCCGAGACGACGCTCAGCCCCAGGACGGTCAGGGCGAAGTACTCGGCCGGCCCGAAGCGCAGGGCGAAGTTGGCGATGAGGGGGGTGGCCACGATCATCACGATCACGCTGAAGAGCCCGCCGTAGATCGAGCAGAGCAGGTAGACCCACATGGCGTAGGCGGCCTTGCCCTGCTTGGCGAGCGAGTAGCCCTCGATCACGGTGGGAACAGACGAGGGCTCGCCCGGGATGCCGAAGAGGATCGAGGTGATCGACCCGCCGGTGATCCCGCCCAGATAGGCGCCGATCAGCAGGATGAAGGCGGTCATCGGCGAGAGCGTGTAGGTGAAGGAGAGGATCAGGACGACCCCCATCGAGGTGCTGATCCCGGGCAGTGCCCCGGCCAGGAGTCCCCAGAGGGCGCCTAAGGTCATCGCGATCAGGTTCTGCGGCATCAAAACCGTGGTGAGCGCCTGCCAATACACGTCGAACATGGCCACACCTCCCGGGTCCTAATAAAACAAGCGGCTGAACGCGGCGAAAATCCCGACCCCCTTCGGGAAGGGGATGGTGATGAACTTGGCGAAGACGCCCACGATGATGGCGGTAAGGACCACCGGTGCGATGTAGAGCACGGTTTTGCGCCGCTCGCCCAGGGCCAGGGTAAAGGCCGGGACGAAGAGCAGCGTCGCCAGAATGAACCCGATCCAGGGCACGGCGATCATGTAGGCGAGAAGGCAAGCAGAGCTCAATGCGACGGTGATCCGCCGCCGTCTTTTTTCAGCCGCCGCCTCCGGGGTCGTCTCCTCGGCGGGGCCTTGCGTCGCCCTGAATTTACGGATACTCGCGGCGAGCAGGGCGAGGCTGAACAGGGTGGAGGCCCCTAATGCGATGAGCGGCCACAGGGCGCTGCCGAACTCCCCTTCGCGCCCCGCGCCCACCAGGCCTAAGGCCGTGATGAACATGATTCCGAAAAAGGCGACACAGACGGCAAAAAAGACGATTTCTCCTTTTCTCATGGCGCACCTGCCTGCTGCGTGGGGCGCGGGATCGACACTCTCTCCCGCACCCCGGTAGGCTCCCAACCGGTGAACGCCGGCCGCGCTATTTTACATATCCAAGCTCCTTGAGGACACCCGCGAAGAAGGCGATCTCCTCCTCCCAGTACGCGTGGGTCTCCATCGGCCCCAGGAAGCCCGGCCGCACGTCCAGGTGGTTGTCCTGGATGTACTTCACGTAGACCGGGTTATCGAGGGCCTTCTGGATCATCTCGAGCAGGAATTTCTGCTGCTCCGGGGGCGTGCCTTTCTTGACCCCCCAGGCCCGCATCAGGCCGTGGGTGTAGTTGACCTTGAGCTCGACCGAACTGGGCACATCCGGCAGCGCCGGGTGGCGCTTGTCCATGATCACGCACAGGGCCTTGAGCTTGCCGGCGTTGATCAGGGGCAGGGTCTCGGCCAGTTCCTCGACGGCGCCGGTGATGTGCCCGCCCAGGATGGCCGCCTTGATCTCGGCCCCGGAGTCGAAGGGCACGAAGGTCACTTGCACCCCGGCCTCTTTGAAGAAGGCTACGGTCTGGATCTCCGACCAGCCGCCGGGGGAGGTCCCCGCGAATTTGAGCATCTTCGGGTTTTTCTTGCCGAAGTCGATCAGCTCCTGGAGGGTCTTGAACTTCGAGTCCCCGGAAACGATCACCCCCGAAGTATCCCACTGGATCCGGCACAGGGGGTCGAAGTCGTTCATGATGTGGGCGCGGGTCTTGGGCTTGACCGCGTCGATCAGGTGGGAGGTGGTGACGGCGAGCACCGTGTACCCGTCGGCCGGCTGCTGGCTGACGTAGAGCATCCCCTTGGTGGCGCCGCCCCCGGGCATGTTGTTCACGACCACCCCATGTTTGAGCTGGGTTTTCATGCCCTCCACTACCGCCCGGGCGGCCGTGTCGCTGCCGCCGCCGGCGCCGAAGGGCACCAGCACCTCGATCGCCCGCTCGGGGAATTCGGCCGCGGCGCCGCCGGCCATGGCCGGGAGCAGGCCGAAAACCAGAAAAACCGCCCATGCCATTGCTTTTGCGTGTTTCATCTGCTGCCTCCTTTGCGTTGGGTGATTGACTCTCCGTCGGGTGAAAGCTGGTCTTCACACGCCCGTTACGTTTTCGGGACTAAAACGAAACCCTGCATCAGCCGTCGGGCCGTGCGGCCGAGGACGGCTTCGCGGTAGACGGCGGCCGTGCCGGAGCCTTCGACGACGGCGCCGATGTCGATGGTGCCCCCCGGATGGCCGATCGTCAGCATGGGTTTGCCGTCCGCCTCCGGCCGGAGCATCTCGTTGACCACCGTGCTCGCCAGCAGGGCGGCGCCGACGGTGCAGATGCCGCCGGTGACGGCGTAGGAGCGGTGCAGGGCGCCCATGGACATGATCCGGGCCGTGAAGTCGATGCCGGCCGCCTCGACGAGCGCACCGTCGGTGGCCCGGTAGGATGCCGGCGGGGAGACGACGGCGATTTTGGGCACGGCCTGGGTGCGGCGGGCCTCCTCGGGGGTGGCCGCCAGCCCCATTACGACCGAGGCGTGGCTGCGGATCGCTTCCAGGGTGGCGCGGACCGCGGCCGTATCGAACTCGTCGATCTCGGCGCCCGAAAGTCCGATCGCGGCCGCCGGGACGAACACCGCCGGGTTGGCGGCATCCACGATGGAGACCGTGATCCGGCCCAGGCCGGGGATGGCGAGCGTGTCCTGGAGGTTGCCGGTGGGCAAAAGCTTGCCGGTCATCGAGCCGCCGGGCTCGGCAAAACGCAGGGTGATTTTCGATCCGGTGCCCGGCACACCGGCGATGGCGTAGTCCCCGGCCTCGTCGAAGCCGCCCTCTTTGACGGGCACCTCGGCGATGATCCGCTTGCCCGTGTTCTTCTGGAAAATCCGCACGCGGGTGATGGGCGCCCGGCAGGGGACCAGCCCCTCTTCCACGGCGAAGGGGCCGACGGCGGCCGACATGTTGCCGCAGTTGCCGTTGTACTCGACGATGGGCCGGTCGATCGAGACCTGGCCGAAGAGGTACTCCACGTCGTAGGCCGGATCGGCCGAGGGCCGGATGATCGCGGTCTTGCTGCTGACCGAGGCGGCCCCGCCGACTCCGTTCATCTGCCGCCGATAGGGGTCGGGGCTGCCGTAGGCGGCGAGGATGACCCGGTCCCGGATGGTGGGCGCGGGGGGCAGGTGCTCGTGGTGGAAAAAAAGGCCCTTGCTCGTGCCCCCTCGCATCAAGACGGCGGAAATTTTCTCCTGCATGGCGGCCCTTTCCCCGGCAGGTTTCGAATGAATGGGTTTTAGCAGCCGGCATCCCAATTGCCAACAGTTTTTGTCAGCTCGGCTCGGGCACCAGCCAGGCCACATCGTAGGGTTGGAGGCTGAGCGCGAGAGCCCCTTTTTGGGTGCGTATGGCCCGTCCGGTGATAAGGTCCCGCCAGCGGGGGACCTTGACCGGCAGGTCGGCCGGCGGGATGCGCAGCCGGATCAGTTGATCGGCGACGTTGGTCAGGGCGAGGAGATGGGCGTCGTTTTCCGGCGAGGAGCGCAGGACGGCAAAGACCCGGGGCGAGAGCATCAGCACCCGGTGGGCCCCGTTCGGGTGGAAGCTCCGCCGGCGGGTCCTGGCCGCGAGGAGGGGGCCGAGGCGCCGGCTGAGGAGCGCCAGCTTGGAGCCGGGGCGCTTCATTTCCGCGGCGACGTCGGCCGCATCGATGATTCCACGGTTCACCTCGCGCCTGACCCCGGTCTGCTCGGCCCGCTCGCGGTCGTTGAGGGAGCCGAGCGCCCCGTGGATGTAGATTCCGGGGACCCCCGGGATTGCCAGGGCCAGACTGCGCGAGGCGACGTAGCGCTTGACCTGGAACTCGATCTCCTCGTTCGTGCCGGGCGCGTTGACGGCGCTCCACCAGGTGGAGTTGATCTCGTAGGGTTCCTGCCGCCCCCCCGCGGTCATTTTGTAGGAGACCGCGGCGCCGTGCGCCTGTGCGGTGCGGACGACGGCCGCAATCTCCGCCGCGGGCAGGATCCCCTTCACCCCCATCAGGCCGATGCCGTCGTGGGTGTCCAGGATGTTGAAAAAGGTCGTTGTCGAGGCGGGCGCGCGCAGGGCCGCCGCCCAGTGCGAGACGGCAGTGGCGTCCGCGCGGTAGAAGGCGTGCAGGACGAGCGCGGGCAGCGCGAAATTGTAGACCATGTGCGCCTCGTCGGTCCCGTCGCCGAAATAGGCGACGTTGTCCGCGTGGGGGACGTTGGTCTCGGTGACGAGGGCCACCCCCGAGGCGGCCGACTCCACGACGTCGCGGACCAGCTTGACGATCTCATGGGTCTCCGGCAGGTGGACGCACTCGGTGCCCGGGTCGGCCCAGATGTAGGTGACCGCATCCAGCCTCAGGATGTCCGCTCCGTGGCGCACGTAGAAGAGCAGACCGTCGATGATCCTGAGCAGCACCTCGGGGTTTCTGAAGTTGAAGTCGATCTGGTCGGCGGAAAAGGTGGTCCAGACGTAGCGCGGGCCGTTTAGGGTGTCGAAGCGGGTCAGGATGTCCGAGGTGCGGGGGCGGAAGATCTTGCCGCGCTGATCGGCGGTGAGCTCATCGGGGGAGGCGTAGGCGATGAAGAAGTCGCGGTAGTGCGGGTTGCCGTTCACGTATTCCCGGAACATCTCGCTGCGGGCCGAGCAGTGGTTGAGCACAGCGTCGAACATCAGGTCGTAGCGGCGCTTTTTTTCGCGGATGTCCTCCCAGGTGCCCAGGCTCGGGTCCACCCGGTTGAAGTCCACCACCGCAAATCCCCGGTCCGAGGAGTAGGGGAAGAAGGGCAGCAGGTGGATGGTGTTGACGGTCCCGCGGTGGTAGGTGTTCACGAACTCGTGCAGGGTCGCGAGCGGGCTTTTGCCGTCCCCGCGCACGATGTCCCCGTAGGTGATGAGGACCAGGTCGGCTTCGGAAAAGCGTTCGGCGGGTTCGTAGCGCTGCTCCTTGGCGATCATCTCGGGCGGCTTGTGGGCCCAGTGGACCTGGAGGATGCGCTCGAGCTCGGGCAGCCAGGCCTCCGCCGGCGCTGCGCCGTAAAGTCGTTTCAGGCGCGCGCGCATCCGCGCGCGTTGCCCGCCCGAGAGCCGGAACAGGGGGCGGGTGTAGTCCGGGTCCGGATGGTAGAAGGTTCGTTGGCGCAATGGGGGCGTCGGGGCGTCCATGTCCGTCCTCAACGGCGCCGCCGCCCGGGTTTCATCCGCCGCAGGACGCGGCTCTCCCGGCCGCGGTCCAGATCGTCCAGGGCGAAGTTCAGCGCGGCCTCCATCAGGGCCGACTTGTTGTCTACGGCGGCGCCGGCGAGCTTGAGCTCGTAAAATTTCATGTTGAAGCGCTCCAGGGTCTCATCCGACAGGTAGAAGCCGGCCTTGCGCTTGAGATCGGCCGCCGCACCCGAAGCCTTCGGCCGCGGCGGCCGCAGCACTCCGGGCCGGGGCCCGGGCGGGCCGCTGGCGGCATCGACCGGGTCCGGCAGCGGCTCATCGAAGAGCTCAGGCGGATTCGGGCGGCGGCGGGTCATCGTTCAGCACCTTTCCTATGAGCGTCTCGTAGTCGCGCGCGGCGATACTGCCGGCATCGTGCTCGAAGATGGTCCGGCCGAGCGCCGGCGCCTCGCACAGGCGCACCGTGTGGTGGACCGGCGCGCAGAGCTGCCGGGCGAAATAGCGCTCCAGCTGCTCGAGCATCTGCTGGCTGTGGCGGGTGCGCCGGTCATAGAGGGTCGGCAGGATGTATTTCAGGCGCAGCTCCGGGTTGAGCCGCTGCGCGCTTTGCAGGTAGCGGAAGAAGGTCTTCAGCCCCTCGATCGCCGGCCCCTGCACGGCCACCGGGCAGAGCACCTCGGTCGCCGCCATGAGGATGTTCACGCTGAGGACATCCCAGCCGGGGGCGCAGTCGAAGATCAGGTAGTCGATCGTGCCCTCGCGCGGGACCAGTTTGTGCCGCAGGACGGTCTGGCGCACCTCGTGCGGCTGCTCGCCCAGCCAGTTCTTAAGCTCGGCCAGACGGACCCCGCCGGCGAGCACCCAGAGGTTTTCGCGCGCCCGGAACACGGCGGCGTTGCGGGAGACGGGGCGGCCGGCATGCGTGCTCTCGGTGATGAACTCCGCCAGCCCGAAGGGCGGGCACACGCCCAGGAACTTGGCGACCTGGTCCTGGGTGTCGCAGTCCACGAGCAGCACGCGCCGCCCGCGGGCGGCGAGCCCCCCGGCGAGGCTAACGGCGGTGGTGGTCTTGCCGACCCCGCCCTTGGCCATGGCGACGGCAATGGTGCGCATGCGGGCTAAAGACTCCGGTTGTTATTCTTCTGTTATACTGTTCAGACTTTATCGAATTCTATACAGCCGTGCAAGCGTTTTTTCCGGGGAGGCGGCGGCGGGTTAAGCCGCGCTCACACGGGTCTCAGCTCGACGACGGTGGCCCCCCAGCCGCCGGCCTCCAAGGGCGCGTCGGCGAAGGAGAGGACGTGCGGGTGCCGGCGCAGCAGCTCCTGGACCCGCTTTTTCTGGGTCCCCGTGCCTTTCCCGTGGATGATGCGTACCGAACGGAACCCGAGCCGCAGGCACTCCTCGAGGTAGTCCGCGATCAGGTCGGGGACGTCCCGCGGGTGAAAGGTGTGCAGGTCCAGCACGTCCTCGATGGGGATGCGGATCGGCTCCATGGGAACTTCCTCCCGAAAACCGCGATTGGGACGGATTGTGTTTTACACGGGAATGCCGTATTTATGCCATCGGTTCATCCCTGTTGAGTATCGAGTCGGAGTGCCGAGTCAGAGCAGAGGAAAGGAAGTAACGAGTAACGAGTAACGAGCAACGAGTCAAGGAACAGCCGAAACAGAACCGACTCCGTACTCCGGATCCGACGTCCATCTTCGTCTGCGTTATTATGTCATTTTTTACTCGTTACTCGTTACCCGTTACTCATCACTTTTTTCTATTCCGACTCCGACTTCATTTTAAACCGTGAACCGTGAACTCGGAACCTTCCATCCCCCTATACGGTTAACGTGCCGCTCGACATCCTCACCCTCTGCGCCCTCTGGCTCGCCGCCTACCTGATCGGGTCCATCCCGTCGGGACTGCTGCTGGCCCGCCGGTTCGGGGGGGTCGACGTCCGGCGCCGGGGCAGCGGCAACATCGGGGCCACGAATGTCGCCCGGGTGGCCGGGGCCGGCCTGGGGGCGGCCACCCTGGCCGCCGATCTCTTCAAAGGGTGGCTGCCGGTCTTTCTGGCGCACCGGGTGGCGCCGGCGGAGCCGGCCGGGGCTCTCGTCGCCGCCCTGCTGGTCGTCCTGGGACACCTGTTCCCCGCGTTCACCCGCCTGCGGGAGGGCGGCAAGGGGGTCGCCACGGCGGCCGGAAGTTTCCTGGTTCTGGCTCCCGGGGCCGTGGCCGCCGGGGGGGCGGTTTTTGTCCTGGTCTTCGCGGCCGGCCGGCGGGTGTCGGCGGCCTCGCTCGCCGCCGCCCTCACGCTGCCGGCCGCGGCCTGGTGGACCGGGCGGCCGCTGATCGTCTGGGCCGGGGCGGGAGTGATCGCGGCCCTGATCCTCTGGCGGCACGCGGGAAACATCCGGCGGCTGCTCTCAGGCACCGAGCCCCGGTTCCGGGCCGGCCCCCCTTCCGGCTGAGGGCGGCTACCCGGCCGTGCACCCCCATGCCAGGGCGATGATTCCGCCGAGCAGCATGTGGCTCTCGACCAGAAACTCCAGCCGCAGTCCCGGCAGAAAGGCCCCGCGCTCGTAGGCGATGAGGATGGCCAGCATGGCCGCCGGGCAGGCCGTGAGCACGACCCCTGCCGCCGGTACCAGGCCGAGCCCGGCCATCAGCGGCAGTGCGGCGATCAGGGCCCCCAGCAGAATCTTCAAAAGCCGCAGCGATCGTCTCTCACCCAGCAGAATCGCAATCGTCTCCTTGCCCGCCAGCCGGTCGCCCTGCATGTCGAGAATATCGAAGAACGCAGTGCGCACGAAGACCAGGCCGGCCGTCCAGAGCACGACCATGATGTTCGTCCAGCCGAAGGTGCCGGCGTGCGACAATACCGGCAGGGCAGCGGTCGCCACACCCCAGGCCACGGCAATCAGGATGGTTTTGGACCCCGGAATGTCGCGGATCCGGCGGAACATGAACCGCGCAAAGGACCGGGGGAGGAGATAGAGGTTGTAGGAGAGCCCCAAGAGGCTCATGACCAGGAGCACGAGAAAGGGGAGCAGCCCCTGGCTGAAGGCGATCAGGAGGCCGGCGGCGCCGCAGGCGAGGGCGGCCGCGGTGAGAAAGGCCTTGTGGCGCTCATAGAAGTTCGCCCGCTCGGGGTCGTTGTAGCGGTCGGCGCGGCTGCCGGTCAGGTGATTGAGGATGTGCATGGACTGGACGTAGAGAAACGACATCAACACAAAGGGGAAGTAGGTTTCGATCGCCTGCAGTTGGGCCGCCGCGTAGCACAGCCCCCCCGCCGCCAGCCCCACGATCAGGTTGGTGAGCAGTGCCGTGTGCATCAAGGCGTGCAGCGCCCGGTGAAAGGGGGAACGCTGCCGGAAGAGCCTGGTTTCCAAACCTACGATCACCTTGCGGATCACCCAGTTCGGCGTGGAGGCCCCGGCCGAGATCCCGATGGTGCGTGCGCTGAGCAGCCGGCGGATGTCGTCCTCGGCGAGATCCGCCTCGCTCTCCACGTGGAAGGCCGGTTTGCCGCTTTGGCGGGCGATTTCATAGAGCCGGCGGGTGTTCCCGCTCGCGCGCCCCCCGACCACGATGACCGCTTCCACGGTGGCAGCGAGCGCTTGGACGTCCTCCTGCCGCCGCTCGGTGGAGTCGCAGATGGTGTCAAACACCTTGTAATGGGGGTGGCGGCGGGCGGCCCATTCCCGGACCTTTTCGTAAAAGACCGTGTTCTGGGTGGTCTGGGCGACGAGGATGGCCTGGTCGAAGGCCGGCAGCGCCTCGAGCTCCTCGAGGCTCGCGACGACGTGGCCGCGGCCGGCGGCGTAGCCCAACAGCCCCTGGACCTCGGGGTGGTCCTTCTCGCCGACGATGATGACCGCCGCCCCCTGCCGGGCGTGTTTGCGGATGATGGACTGCACCCGGATCACCCGCGGGCAGGTGGCGTCGATGACGTGAAAGCCGGCGTGCTTGAGGCGCTTTTTGACATCCGGCGGAACCCCGTGGGCGCGGATCAGCACGGTGCCCCCGGTGCACTCCGGGATCGCCTCCAGCACCCGGATCCCCTTGGACTCGAGCAGCTCCAGCACCTGGGGATTGTGGATCAACGGCCCGTAGGTGCAGATCGGCTCGGGCTGCTTGGCCGGGGCGTCCAATACGGTCTCCACGGCCCGGCGCACCCCCATGCAGAAGCCGGACATCTTGGCGATGACGATTTTCATCCCCCCTCATCCGGCCGGCTCGAGCAGTACCTTGTTTTCCATGAGGTTCACGGCGCGGATCCGGGCCTTGATGAATTTCTGCTCGCCGAAAATGTTGACCAGGCGCAGCCGCTCGCCGTCCGGTTCGATCCGATCCACGTTTTCCATGAGCAGCCGCGGCTCTGAGCCCTCCACAAGATAGGCACTGGTTTCGCACATATCGTCTCCGGATTACCTTCGCCCCTCGATCAGGGGCCGCAGATGGGTTTCGATCATCTCGTCCACGAGCTTCGGCAGCGGCAGGCGGGAGGCCCCCACCACCGCGACGTTTTCCTGCGTGATCGGCAGCAGCAGCTTGGGCGCCGGGCTGGAGGCAACCGCTTCAGCGATTGCCGGGCTCACCTCGCCCATCATGGCATTGGCAATGACGATGCCGATCGAGCCGACCACGACGTCCACCGCCGGCACGGTGCAGCGGATGGCGTTTTCCCCGGAGGCTCCGCGGTTGGCCTGGGCCTTGAGCATCTGGGCCGTGGCGATGGCGTTCGTACCCAGGGCGATGACCTCGACCGATTCGCCGAAGGCCTGTTTGAGTTTGCGGATGATGGCCCCGCCGATCCCCCCGCCCTGGCCGTCGATGACACAGATTTTCTGCATGGGTTCGCCTGCGGCTCCGCCGGCTGAAAGGCAACGGGCGGCAGGAGCCCCGG
This sequence comes from Desulfobacteraceae bacterium, assembly GCA_041310825.1. Classification (GTDB taxonomy): domain Bacteria; phylum Desulfobacterota; class Desulfobacteria; order Desulfobacterales; family SpSt-501; genus SpSt-501. The sequence continues at coordinate 11,197 of JBFYWX010000527.1, forward strand.
ACCGCCGTCTCAGAGTTTGGAAGTCTTCAACTGGTTGCGCCGCATTCGCTTCGAAAGGCGTCGCCCTTCGCCCTTCTTGCGGGTGTCCGTCCGCCGCGCCGGGGTATCCTGCTCGGGGGGCTCGGCGCTCTGGAGGGCCTCGGCCTGCGCCATGCGCAATTCAAACTCGGGCGCGTCGATGGCGGCCGCTCCGCAGGCGAGCGCGGCATGTGCGACGGCCCCATCCGAGCTGACCACCAGGGCCTTTTCGCCCTCCTGCCGCGCCAGGCGCACGATGACGGTATCGGCGGTCTCCCCCTGGCGGGAGAAGAGGATGCGGACCCCGCGGATGATGTCGCGCGGCGGACTTCCCGCGGGGGCCTTCACCCCGTCGAAGACCACGGTGATCCGGTGCGGCTTGATCCGGTGGTAGGCCGCCAGGCCGGCGATGAGGGCCTCGCGGCCGAGGGCGATGTCTCGGCGGTCCAGCCGGCTCAGCCGAGGCGACTGGCGGATCAGGTTGTAGCCGTCGACGATGATGTGGACCGCCATGCGACCCCTCCGGCGTCAGCCGCGAGGGGCGTGGCGCAGTCGGGCCAGCAGCTGATCGAGGTCTTCGAGGCTGTAAAACTCGATTTCCACCCGGCCCCGGCGCCGTCCCGATGTGCGGATGAGGACTTTGGTGCCGAGGTGGCGCGAGAGCTCCTCGGAGAGACTGGCCAGCTGCGCGGCCTCCGGGCTCGGCGAGGAATCGTGCTTTTTTTTCTGCTCCGATTTCAGGCGCCGGACCAGCGCTTCGGTTTCCCGCACGGAGAGCGCCCGGGCGGCGACCGACCGAAAGGCGGCGATCTGCTGGGCCGCGGAGTCGGCGCCGAGAAGGGCCCGCGCGTGCCCCATGCTCAGGCGGCCGGCCTGGATAGCGGAGGTGATCTCATCGGGCAGCTGGCGGAGCCGCAGGAAGTTCGCCACCGCCGAGCGGCTCTTGCCGACCCGGGCGGCGACCTGGTCCTGGGTGAGATGGAGTTGTTCGATCAGGTGGTGATAGGCCTCGGCCTCCTCGACGGGGTTGAGGTCCTCCCGCTGGATGTTTTCCACCAGGGAGAGCTCGAGCATCTGATCGTCGGCGACACTCTTCACCACCACGGGCACCCGCTCCAGCCCGGCCCGGCGGGCCGCCCGCAGGCGCCGTTCCCCCGCGATCAGCTCGAAGCCGGCATCGGACTTGCGCACGATCAGGGGCTGGAGCACCCCCTGGACGCGGATTGAGCCGGCCAGCTCTTCGATCTCCTCCTCGGCAAACCGGCGGCGGGGCTGAAAGCGGTTGGGTCGGATGAGGCCGATGTCGCACAGCCGGAAGTCGCCCTCCGCCTCGAGGGCGGGGTCGGCATCGGGGATCAGAGCGCCCAGCCCGCGGCCGAGGGCGAGTTTTTTACGTTTGGCGAGCGATTCCTGGGGAGAGGTGGTTTTGTCCATGTCCTAAAGCGTTGCAGCGCTGGCTTCGAGGCTGGGGTGCATGATCTCCCGCGCCAGCTCGATGTAGCTCTGGGCGCCCTGGGAGGTCGCATCGTACAGGATGATGGGTTTGCCGAAACTCGGCGCCTCGCCGAGCCGGATGTTGCGGGGGATGGTCGTTTTGAAGACCAGCTCCTTGAAATGCCGTTCCGCCTCCGCCGCCACCTGGTGCGCCAGGTTGGTGCGCCGGTCGAACATGGTGAGCAGAATCCCGCTGATGTCGAGCGACGGGTTCAAGGCGCGCTTGATGCGCTTGACGGTCTGCAGGAGCTGCCCAAGCCCCTCGAGTGCATAAAACTCGCACTGCAGGGGGATGATCAGCGTGTCGGCCGCCGTGAGGGCGTTGAGGGTGAGCAGGCTGAGCGAGGGCGGGCAGTCGAGGATGATGTAGTCGAACTGCGGCCGCAAAGGGGCGAGGAGCCGCCGCAGCAGTTTTTCGCGGTCCGGTGCGGCCATCATCTCCACTTCGAAGCCGATCAGCTCCACGTTGGCCGGGATGAGCTTCAGGGCGGGGATGGCGCTGTCGTGGACCAAGACCTGTGCGGCGGTTTCGCCGAGCAGCCCCTGGTAGAGGGTCTGGCGCAGCGTGTTCTTGTCGAGCCCCATGCCGGAGGTGGCGTTGGCCTGGGGGTCGCAGTCCACCAGGAGGGTGCGTTTTTCGAACACCGCCAGCGATGCGGACAGGTTGATCGCGGTGGTGGTCTTGCCGACCCCGCCCTTCTGGTTGGCGATGCAGATAACCTGAGCCATGTCGCAGCGTCTACCATAAAAATACAGGTTTGAAAAGCGCGCGCCAGTGTGGCATATTAAGGAAAAACGGTTCACGGTTCACGGTTGCTGATTTGTTCATCCCTTAACCCAACAGACCCAAAAGACTTGCTTTCCCGTGCGCCGTGCACCGTGAGCCGTGTGCCGTCTTTCAACTATAGGCATTTTAGTCTCTTACCAATGAAATTGTGTGTGTTTTGTGTACAATATTTTTACACGCCCCAGCAAAACCAGACTGGCATTGTGTTTACAAAGATTTAAATTCTGTCCAACTT
>JBFYWX010000533.1:0-7583 GCA_041310825.1 Desulfobacteraceae bacterium
TGCGCAGGGCGCACTCGACGACGGAGCGGTTCAACACCGGCAGCACCCCCGGCATCCCCAGGCATACCGGGCACACGTGGGTGTTGGGCGGGGCGCCGAACTCGGCCGAACAGCCGCAGAAGATCTTGCTCCGGGTCTTGAGCTGGGCGTGGACCTCAAGACCGATGACAGGCTCGAATTCCATTAAATTTTCCATCTGTTCCCACGGAAGTTGATTTTTCCCGCGGGAGTCCGCCGCGGCGGACCGCTATGCTACCGTGGCTGGACCTGCCTGCCCGAAGACTCGGTGCAGGCAGGAGCTGCTTCCACAAAGGCTGCACTTCATTGCCGGCAGGATGGCGCCGCACGCCATAACCTGCTTTTTACGATGTCGCTTTCAAATCCCCCCCACCCCCTTTGCTAAAGGGGGGGTAAGAGGATCCCGGGGTCTCTCCCCCTTTGGAAAAGGGGGCCGGGGGGATTTCGTTCCACGTCGCATCATGACGATTTCTTCATCTTCCGCAAGGCGCAGAAATTTCGAAAATTGATCTTTGATTTCCGACAGCGCGATCGTTTTCATTCTGTTCCCCCGCACCGTTCCCGCCAATCGGATGCCTGCTGCTTGAGGACGATAGACAGAACAGCTTTTTATGTCAACGGATCATTTGCCTTCGGCGGCGTCTCCCTCGTCGAAGGGCACGAATTGCTCCGACGGGGCGTACCACTTGAAGAAGTGGTTCATGATGAATTTGACGGTCGCCTTGTTGACGTGGAAGTTCTCCCGGCCCCCGGCAAAGTAGGTTCGGCCGAGGAGGGGCTGATAGAGGGTAGCCATTTCGAAGGCCGGGAAGTAGAAGACATTGTCGTAGGCGGCGGCGAACTCGTCGGCCGCGGCCCTGAGGGTGCTCTTGGAGTTGCAGCTCGCGCTGAGAATGTCCGCGTCCCGGCGGAAGGTGGCCCAGAGGTTGACGGGGGAGACCGTGACCAGGATCCGGCAGCCCGGGTTGTGCGTGGCCAATAGGGCGTAGATGCGCTCGAGGTTATCGAGGTTAGCGGCGGTGCGGCTGACCCGGAACTCGTAGCGGCCCATGTCGCCGCCCTCGTTCACGTAAGGGCCGGCCGGCAGGCTGATCACCGACCCGTCATGCCGGTCCTGCCAGATTTCCGTGAGACCCAGGGTGAGGATCAAGAGCTCGGCCGTGGCGAGCGCGCGGCGGGAGTGCTCCCGGTGGCGCGCGAAATCGCGCTCGGCCTCATCCTCGGTCGCGTACAGGATGACCCGGCGGTAGGGGTCCTGGATCGTGCCGGAGCGGGGCGCCCGCCACCAGCGCACCTCGGGCGACCACTCGCCGAAGCTGTATTCGAAGATCTGGCGTATACAATGCGTGTTGTACACCCGCTCCCAGGCGGCACTGGCGTGCACGGCCGCCGGGTGATCGGTCTCCTCGGCGATGTAGGTGAACCCGCGTTGGACCAGGCGGCGCTTGATCTCGCGCGCAAAGCAGGAGCCGAGCGAAGCGATGCGGGTCGCGCGCGTGATGTGAAACCCCTTGTCCGGCGGCGCGGGGAAATTGCCGTCGGGGGCCGGGTTGTCGAACGACCCCGGCCAGACCTGCCAAGGCTCGAAGCGGTGGACGGGGTGGACGTCGGAACGGGCCATGTGGCTCCTCTAATCGGCTTTTCTGGGGACCTGACCGCTGTTCGCGCTGCTGCCCGCGCGAGGCCCTTCGTGGTGAGACCAGTACCTCATCGTGGCTGGAAGCCACTCCTACAAAGGGGCCCTCTCTTTGTCATAGCGGCCCCATCCGATAGTCGTCGGCTTTGAAAATATATCAGATGGGGGGCGGGAAAAAAAGCGATCCGGGCGGAACGGATCGAATCATTGACAACCTATGGAGAATTCAACTATAAAATAAAAATTTAGGCGATCTGTATCAGCCTAAATTTTAGGGGTGGCATGGCCCGCAACTCCACCTACAACATCCTGATGTACTCGCACGACACCTACGGGTTGGGGCACATCCGCCGGAGCATGGCGATCGCCTCCCACCTGCTGGGGCCGCGGGTGAACATTCTTATCCTGACCGGCTCGCCGATCGCCGGCCGTTTTTCCTTCCCCGAGCAGATCGACTTCGTCCGCATCCCGGGCATGATCAAGCGCACCAACGAGGAGTACCTGCCCCTCTCCATAAAGATCAACGCCCGCCATGCCCTGGACATCCGCAAGAACATCATCACGGCCACGGTCAAGACCTTTCAGCCCCAGCTCTTCATCGTCGACAAGGAACCGCTGGGCCTCAAGCGCGAGGTGCTCCCGGCGCTGCAGTGGCTGCGGCGCTGCCGCCCCGCCACCCGCACGATCCTGGGGCTGCGGGACATCATGGACGATGCGGAGACAACCCGCCGGGAGTGGCGGGAGAAGGGGGTCTACCAGATCCTCGAGGACCTCTACAGCGAGATCTGGATCTACGGCAACCGGGAGATGTACGACCCCGTGCGCGAGTATGCCATCGCCGCCGCGGTCAGTGGCAAGGTGCATTTTACCGGCTACATTCCCCGCAAGGTCCCCTTGGCGGAGGGTGTGCAGGGCGTCCGCAAAGAGCATGGCCTCAGCGAGGAGGACAAGCTCGTGGTGGTCACGACCGGCGGGGGCGGGGACGGCTTCGCCGTCATGGACGTCTACCTGCGCATGCTCGAGGCCTGGGTGGAGCCGCCGCCCTTCAAAAGCATCCTCATCACCGGGCCCTTCATGCCCAAGTCGGAGCGCAAGAACATCTACAAGCGCTCCCGCAAGCTCGGGGTGCGCATGTACCATTTCTACCGGCAGATGGAGAAGATCTTCGCCGCCGCCAATGTCGTGGTCAGTATGGGCGGCTACAACACCCTGTGCGAGATCCTCAACCAGAGAACCGTCAGCCTCGTCATCCCCCGCGAAACTCCGCGTAAGGAGCAGCTGATCCGGGCCCAGACCTTCCAACGCCGGAGCCTGACCGACTTCATCCCCTGGGAGGAGCTCTCCTCCGAGCGGCTGCGGGAAAAGCTGACGGGGCTGCTGGAAAACCCCGAGCCCTACCGCGAGGCCATCGCCGGATTCCGGTTCACGGGCATCGAGATCATGAAGCAGCGGATCCTGGAGTTTCGGGACCACAAGCCATGAGCGCCGCCTCCCGGCCGGTGCTGGGGATGATCCTGAAGGGTTATCCCCGGATCTCCGAGACCTTCATTTCCAATGAGATCCTGCTGCTCGAGCAGCTCGGAGTCAAGGTTCACATCTTCTCCATTCGTCCCGGGCGCGAAGCCTTCACCCACGCGAGCGTCACCCGGATCCGCGCCCGGGTGGACTACCTGCCCGAAACCTTCCTGCGCAACCCCCACCGGCTCATCGCCCGCAACCTCTGCCAACTGATTCGCGATCCGCGGCGCTATGCTGCCGGGCTCAGGGTGCTGTTCCGGCGTTTCCGGCGCTCCCGCAACCCGGCCTCGCTGCGCCATTTCCTGCAGGCGGGCTGGCTGGTGAACGCCCGCCTGCCGGGCAGCGGGGTCTCCCACCTGCACGCCCACTTCGCCCATTCGCCCGCCTCGGTCGCCTTTTACGCCGCGGCCCTCGCGGGGCTGCCGTTCAGCTTTACGGCCCACGCCAAGGACATCTACACCACCGATCCCGATCAACTGCGGGAGAAGATCGCCTGCGCGCGCTTCGTCGTCACCTGCACCGAGTACAACCGGCGCCACCTGCGGGGGCTGGCCGCCGGCGCGGCCACCCCCATCCACCGCATCTACCACGGGATCGACACCGGACTCTTCAGCGGCAACGGCGCGGAGCAGGCGGCGCCCACACCGCCCTTCCGGATTCTGACCGTCGCCCGGTTGACCGCGAAAAAGGGGATCCCGACGGTCCTCGCGGCCTTGAAGATCCTGCGCCGCCGCGGGGTCGACTTCCGTTACACCCTGATCGGCGACGGCCTGGACCGGGATGAGATCCTGGCCGAGATCCAGCGTCTGGGGCTCGAGTCGTTCTGCCGCTGGATCGGCAGTCAGCCGCACGATGTGGTGCTCGACCATTACCGGCAGGCGGACCTTTTCGTGCTGGGGTGTGAAATCGCGGCCGACGGGGACCGGGACGGGATCCCCAACGTGCTCTTCGAGAGCATGGCCATTGGGGTGCCGGTGGCGGCGACCTCGGTCTCGGCGATTCCGGAGCTGGTGGCGCCGGGTGCGACCGGGCTGCTGGCGGCCCCCGGCCGGCCGCAGGAGCTGGCCGAGGCCATGCAGGCGCTCCTGACCGACGTTGGCCTCCGCCGTCGCATCATCCCCGCCGCCCGCGAACGGGTCCTGCGCGACTTCGACAACCGCCGGCTCATCGGCCGGCTGGCGGAAATCTACCGCGAGGCGCTGGGGCGGGGGGATCTACTCCAGCCCGACTGATGGTTCTTCTGGAAAGTGCCTGTTCTGTGGGAGCGGCTTCCGGCCTTCGTAGCCTGTACTTCGGCGGAGTAGGCTCCAGCCGCGATCATCTTTTCACCAAGACCCTGCCAGGCGTGGAATGCTCCCCTCCCCTGGCCCCTCCCACAAGGGGAGGGGAATTTGGGTTTAAGGCGACGTCCTCACGGGTTGAACCGCTCGAACCAGCGGTAGAGCCGCTCCCGGAAGAGCACCGCCAGCAACACCACCACCAGCACCGCCCCCCCCACCACCGCCAGCAGCAGGTAATCCTTGTCATAGAGCGCGGCGCCCTTGATGCTCAGCAGCAGCGTTCCGGGCATGCGCCCGAAGGCAACGAGCAGGATGAATAATTTCGGCGACAGGGTGCTCAGCCCGAGCAGCAGGCACAGGTAATCCTTGGGGAATCCCGGGATGAGGAACATGAGGAAGACGACGAGGACGCCCTGGCGGTGAAGCAGGCGGTCCAGCCGCTGGAAGGCGTTTTCCGGGATCAGTCTGCGGACATAGCGCCGGCCCAGGGCCCGGCCGATCCCGAAGTTGATGAGCGAGCCCAGGGTGAGGCCAATGCTGGAGAGCAGGAAGCCCCGCCCCACCCCGAAAACATACCCGCCGATGAAGCCGCTGACCTCCCCGGGGACCGGTGCGGCGATGACCTGGGCCGTCTGGATTCCGATGAAGACAAACGGGGCCGCCCACCCGGCCGACTCCACCTGGGCCCGGATCCACTCCCGGTCCGTGACTTTCTCCACGACACCGCCGAGCGCGGCGCGGAGCCCGGGGTCGACGGCGAGCCACACCCCCACCCCGATCACGGACAGGAGGGCGGCCGCGGCTGCGAGTTGATGGCGCGTCATGGCGTCCCGGAGAAGGGAACGGGCGGTCTTTTGCCGTGGTCCGGCCGCGCGCCGCTTACTTTTCGGCGGCGCGTCGGTTGGAGGTCGGCAGGTTTCGGGGGGTGTGCGTGCCTACGCTTCCCCGGTGCCGACGGCAAAGCCTTTGGGCGTCAGCCCGGTGGCGGAAGGGGTCCCGGCGATCTTGGCAAGATAGGTGTCGCCCAGGTCGGCGATGTGTCCGTCGACGTTGTCAAAATAGTTGTAGTGGATCTGCTCCTCGTCGATGATGGCCTCGAAGAGCTTCATGCTGATGGCATCGCCGTTCTCGCGGCAGACGGCGGCGAACTGGTTGTAGACGTCGATGGTGTCGTCCTCGAGCTTGGCGTCGAAGGCGAACATGGCCTCGACCTTCTGGCCCTTCTGCACCTTGGCGCCGTGCTCGGTCACGGGCTCTCCGCCAAGCTCCTTGATGCGCTCGGCGAACATTTCGGCATGGCGCATTTCGTCGATGGCGATGAGCTTGACCTTGCCGGCGAGCTCGCCGTAATCGGAGTCGTCGAGATTGTAGTGCTGGTTCATGTACTGGTGGATGGCCTGCAGCTCCATTGCGCGCGCCTTGTTGAGCACTTCGATTACGTTTTTCCTGCGATCCTCTTTAGATTTCTGGGCCATGGGCGTCTCCTTCGGCTGGTGGGGGTAATAGGGGCCGTCGATTTGTTTCCGACAGCAGATTCACCTATCATCAAACGGCAGGTTTATCAATCAGAAGCCCGGGCGGAATTGAATTGACACAGACCAGGCCTTTTCCTACACTGCTGCGCCTTACCGCCGACTACCCCGAATGCTTTCCGGAGAGGCCATGAGAATTTTATCGCTTTACTACGGACACGACGCCAACCTGACCCTGCTCGAAGACGGGGAGGTGGTGGTTCTATTAGAAAAGGAGCGGCTGACCCGCCGCAAGCACGACCAGGGCCCCATGGACCTCGATGCCATCCTGGAGGAATACGGCTGGTCGCCCGAGACCGTCGATATCGTGGTGATCAACCCCTACCTGCGGCCCGCCCGGGAGGGAAGTCCGTTCGCATGGGAGCTCGAAGGGGAGCGCTACGACCAGCGTCCCGACTACAAAGAGGACGGCTGGCGCGGGCCGCCGGAGGGGCGCCTGAGCCGCCACCGCATCCGCCTCCTGGGGCGCTCGCTGGAGGCCTATGCGGTGGACCATCACCTGGCCCACGTGGCCGGGGCGCTCTTCGCCTCCCCCTTCGAGGAGGCCGGGGTCCTCACGGCGGACGGCAGCGGGGACCTCAGGGCCTGCGCTCTGGCTTGGGGCAGCGGCCACCGCATCCGTGAGATCGAGTACGGCTGGGGCTACGAAAAAAAGAAGATGCAGCTCAACATCGGGGCCGTGTGGGCCTCGCTCGGTGAATACAACTTCGGGATGAAGCGGCTCGAGGGGGCCGGAAAGCTCATGGGGCTGGCGAGCTACGGCTCGCCGCAAGCGGAGATCGCAGTCGCACTGAAGGAGCAGATGCTCTATTACCCCTACGCCCCTTTCCAGACCTTTCGGTTCGGCCGGGGCGATGAGCTGGCGCTCGACCCCCGGGACCGCTTCGCCCAGGATGTATGCGCCTCCCTGCAGCAGCTCACTACCGACCTTTACCTGGAGGCCGCGGCGCGGCTGAAGGCCTGGCGGGGGGTCGCGCGGATCGTCCTGACCGGCGGGTGTTCCATGAACTGCATCGCCAACACCGCGGTCCACACGAACGGGCTGTTCGCCGACTCCTGGGTCCAGGCCCAGCCGCACGACGGCGGGTTGAGCTTAGGTCAGGCCCTCTTCGTCTGGCACCACGTGCTGGGCAACCAACGGATTCCCAAGCCCTTGTCGCCCTACCTGGGCACCGATGCAGGCGCCCTCGTCGAGGATCTCATCCCGGACATCATCCGCTTCCTGGAGGCGGGCAAGAGCGTCGGGCTCTGCTACGGCCGCGCCGAGTCGGGCCCACGGGCGCTCGGCCACCGCAGCATCCTGCTCGATCCCCGCATCCCCGACGGCAGGCAGCGGCTGAACCGGGAGGTCAAGCAGCGCGAATGGTACCGCCCCTATGCCCCCATGGTCCTCGGCGACTGGGGGGTGCCGAGCAAGTTCATGTCCTACATCGTCCCCACGAACGCCGCCGAAGTGCCGGCCGTGACCCACGTGGACGGCACCACCCGGCCCCAGATCGTCGCGGACGGCGACGACCCCTTCATCGTGCGGCTGCTCAAAACCTGGCGTGCGAAGACCGGCTGCAGCCTGCTCCTCAACACCTCCTTCAACTGCCAGGA
>JBFYWX010000035.1:0-2757 GCA_041310825.1 Desulfobacteraceae bacterium
CGCGGTACCGGGATCGGCTGTTTTTTCGACGACCTCGTGCATGATCTGATGGGGCTCGCGACCGACGCCTTCCAGAGCCTTTATCACTTTACGGTCGGAGCCCCCCTCGAAGACCCCCGCGGGACCACCCTGCCCCCCTACGGCCACTTGAACGACCGCTGAGCGGCCCCCGGATTGCCAACCATCGTCAGCGTGTATAGATTGCCCGATATCGAGAGTAACGCTTTGATTGAGGGTTCAAGGGTCCAAGGGGTCGAGGGTATCAGAAACCGGACCGGTCGAGGAGACATATTCTGGTTACGGCTTTTCACTTGAACCCTTGGCCCCTTGAACCCTTGAACCCTGATGCCCCCCTCGCCCGCGACGCATGCAAAGGACTCCCATGGCCCCCAACCGCCTCATAAACGAAAAAAACCCCTATCTCCTCCAGCATGCCCACAACCCCGTGGACTGGCCTGCCTGGAACGAGGAGAGCTTCGCCACGGCCAAATCCGAGAACAAGCCGATCTTTCTCTCCATCGGGTATGCCACCTGCCACTGGTGCCACGTGATGGAGAAGGAATCCTTCGAGGACGAGGAGGCGGCCCGCCATCTGAACGCGACCTTCATCAGCATCAAGGTGGACCGGGAGGAGCGGCCCGACATCGATGCCGTTTACATGGCGGCCTGCCAGATGGCGAGCGGCAGCGGCGGCTGGCCGCTCAGCATTTGCATGACCCCGGAGCGCAAGCCTTTCTTCGCCGCCACCTACCTGCCCAAGCGCTCGCGTTTCGGACGCATGGGCCTGATCGATCTCTGCGAGCGCGTGCGGGCGCTCTGGGCCCTGGAGCCGCACAAAATCGCCGCCGCGGCCGAGGAGATCACCGGGCGGCTGGCCCAGGCCTTCGAATTCAGCGCGGACGAGGCGCCCGGCCTGCGGCTTCTGGACCGGGCTTACGAGGAGCTGGCGCTGAGCTACGATTCCCGCCACGGGGGGTTCGAGAAGGCGCCCAAGTTCCCCACCCCTCACCGGCTTAACTTCCTGCTGCGGTACCATGCGCGCACGGGCGAGCCCCGGGCGCTCGAGATGGTCGACCGCACCCTCTGCGCCATGCGCCTGGGCGGGATCTGGGACCACGTGGGCTTCGGGTTTCACCGCTACTCCACGGACCAGCAGTGGCTGCTCCCCCACTTCGAGAAGATGCTCTACGACCAGGCCTTGATGGCGTTGGGCTTTCTTGAGACCTTCCAGTTGACCGGCCGGCCGCTCATGGAGCAGACCGCCCGGGAGATCTTCACCTACGTTCTGCGCGACATGCGCGCACCGAGCGGCGCCTTCTTCTCGGCCGAGGATGCCGACAGCGAGGGGGTCGAAGGAAAGTTCTACGTCTGGGACCCGGCGGATTTTCGCCGGGTGCTCGGCGCCGCCGAGGCCGAGTACTGGGCGCCGATCTTCCATGTGCATCCCGAGGGCAACTTCAACGACGAGGCCACCGGCCGGCGCAGCGGGGTCAACATCCTGCACCTGAGCCACCCCCCGACCGATTGGGCCAAGCGGCTGGACACTACGCAGGCCGCACTTGAGCACCGCTGGGAAAAGGCGCGGGCCCTGCTCTACGAGGCCCGGAAAAAACGCATCCCCCCGCTCAAGGACGACAAGATCTTGACCGACTGGAACGGGCTGATGATCGCCGCCCTCGCGGCCGGGGGGGCGGATCCTCGGCGAGGAGCGCTACACTGCATCCGCCGCCCGCGCCGCGCGCTTCCTTTTAGAATCGATGCGCGCCGCGGACGGCCGCCTCTTCCACCGCTTCCGGGAGGGCGAGCGCGCCATCCGCGGCCAGGCCGCGGACTATGCGTTCTTGATCCAGGGCCTCCTCCAGCTCCATCGCGCCACTTTCGACCTCGCCTGGGCCGAGGAGGCCGCCGCGCTCCAGGGGCTCATGCTGCGCGAGTTCTGGGACGATGCGGCCGGCGGGTTCTTCCTGGCCGGCCAAGAGGAGGGGGAGCTGCCCGTGCGCCCCAAAGAGATCTACGACGGGGCCATCCCCTCCGCCAATTCGGTCGCGCTCATGAATCTCTTGTGGCTCGCCCGGCTGACGGGCGATGCCGCGTTCGCGAAGCGGGCGAACGCCCTCGTCAGCGCCTTCGCCGGCACCGTCGCCCGCAGCCCCTCGGCCTTTGCCTATTTTCTGTGCGGTCTCGACTTTGCCCTGCGGCCCGGCCAGGATCTTGTCATCGCGGCGGCCGGGGGTGCCGGCGACACGCAGGCGCTGCTCGCAACCCTCAATCGACACTTCACCCCCAACCAGATCGCCCATCTCAAATCCGACGAGAACGCCGGCCGCCTGGCGCGGTTTGCCGGATTTACCGACGGCTTGAAGGTCGCCCGCGGCGAGACCACCGCCCACATCTGCGTGGGGAGCTCCTGCCACGAGTCGGTCACCGGGACCCGCGAGGTGCTGGAGCGCATTCTGGGAAAACATGGCGCGCCGTAACCCCCCGCTGACCACGGCCGCCGTGCGCACCATCCAGCGCCGCATGCTCGCCTGGTACGATAAAAGCCGCCGGCCGCTGCCCTGGCGCATGACGCGGGCCCCCTACCGGATCTGGGTCTCCGAGGTCATGCTCCAGCAGACCCAGGTCGCGACCGCCATCCCCTACTACCGGCGCTTCATCGCGCGGTTTCCGACCCTCCGCCGCTTGGCGCAGGCCGACCTCGACACCGTGCTGAAGCTCTGGGAGGGGCTGGGCTACTACGCCCGGGCGCGCAACCTG
>JBFYWX010000044.1:0-3424 GCA_041310825.1 Desulfobacteraceae bacterium
GGAACCATGAACCCGTTAATGGTGTCAAGAACGGCTATTTTAATTAGCCCGAAGCCAAAACAGGTTCATGGCGCTCTTAACGGGATCATAAACGGCTATTATTGGAGAGGGCGCTTTTGCCGAAAGAGCTTTCAAGATGACATGAAAAAATTCATGGCCGACCATATGCGACGCAAGGCCCTGATTCAACGTATGGTGAAGGCCCGAATCTGGAAGGACAAGTGACGCTGGGCCGAATTTGGAGAGAACCGTGACGGTCGACAACAAAAAAAGACGATGTGATCTTTACGACATAGTTGCGACACACGTCGCGGCCTACCTGAGCTTTTCAAATTCGGCGGCGATCTCGCGGCTAAGCGTTGCGATCGCCCGGCTCTTCGCGGCCACCAGGTCGCCGTAGCCCCCGCCCGTGACCGGCTCCTGAACCACCGAATTGCCCACCGCCATGGTTTTCTGACTCTTCGGCGCCTTGATGGTCCAGCTTGCATTCAGCCGGACCATGTCCGCCAGCCGGCCGTCGAACTGGCCCACCACGACGCTCAGGCGGTAGGCGGCGTCGGGGGCATGGGCATCGGAGAGCACGTTGACTTGTTTTGCCGCCAGCAAGCTGCCCAGATTGGCCACCAGCACGCGGGTGAAGTTGTCTCCCAATGTGCCGCCCCAATAATGGGAATCCGCCAACTGGATGCGGTTGTCGTCGGCGCGGGTAACGATCTGCGGGCGGTCGATGGCGGTGGGGAGCGCCACCGGCAGCACCGCGATGAGGGTCCCCGGGGCGGGTCCGGTGCGCCCCGCCGTCTGCGGGATCGGGCTCAGGGTGTAGAATTCGACCGGTTCGCTGGTGCCCAGAAGACACCCGCTGAGCGTCAAAAGCGGCAGGCTCAGGGCAAAAAGAATTTTTAGGGCCGAAAAAGTCCGTTTCATGGTTTGGGTTCCTTTCCGCGCAGGAGCGACTCCGGTTGCCGCTCGAGAAAATCGGCTAGCACCCGCAGGGCGCGTGCGCTTGCCGCCAGCTCTTCCAGCGCGATTTTCATCCGGATCTGCAGCGGCGAATCCGATTGCAGTGCGCTGGCGCTGGCCGCCAGGGTCGCCTCGGCCTGCTGCAGAGCGGCAGCCATTTCCGGGGCCGTTCGGGTGCGCAACTCCAGCGTCAGGCCCTGAATTTCCTTGACGGCGGCCGTGAGCGATTTCACGGCGTCCATCACCTCCGGTGAGTTGGTGATGCGCTTGAGGCCCTGCACGCTGTCCCGCAGGTCGCTTCCAATTTGATCGATGGGGACCTTTTCGAGCTTGGCGATCACTTGATTTAATTTGGAGCCGATCTCCTCGAATTGGGTCGGCAAGGTCGGGATGCTGGGATAACGGCCATCGCGGCCGAGCTTGGCGGGCGGCTCGTCCGGGAAAAATTCCAGCGCCACGTATTGCTGGCCGGTGACAATGCTGCCGGAGCGGAGCTGGGCGCGCAGGCCTTTTTCGACGAACGCCTCCATTCTCTTGACACTTTGCCCGGGCTGATCTTGCCCCCCGATGGCCTGCAACCGCCCGGGCTGGATGACGATCAGCACGGGGATGTCGAACGTGTTTTTTTGAACGTCGAATTCCAGCCTGAAGTCGACCACATGCCCGATCTCGACCCCCCGGAATTCCACCGGCGCCCCCGGCGAAAGCCCGCGCACCGAACTGGTGAAATGCAGGAGGTAGTAATTTTGGACCGTGTAGGTTTCTTCCAGCGCGGCCTGCCGGTCGGAAAACAGCCTGAAGGGCTCGCCATCCGGGGCTGCCTCCTCGGAGGGCGGCCCGAATTTCTCGATCACGTCGAAAGCCACCCCGCCGACCAGCATCGAGACGAACGATTCGGTGTTGACCTGGATTCCCCGCGCGTCCAGCTTCACATCGATGCCGCTGGCGTTCCAGAAGCGGGTGTTCCGGCGCACAAACTGCGGGTAGGGGTCCTTGATGAAGACCTTGAAGGTGACGCCCGTGCCGTCGGGGGCCAGGCTGTAGGCGGCCACCCGGCCGACTTCGATCTGCCGGTAATAGACCGGCGCGCCCACATCCAGCGAGCCTTTGCGCTCCGCCTGGAGGTCGAAGTGGCGGCCCTTCTCCCAGGTGGTCACGATGGGGGGCTCCTCCAACCCTACAAAGTGGAGGGCCTTTTTGCCCGGCGCCCCAGGATCGATGTCGATGAAGGCCCCGGAAAAGACCGTGCTCAGGCCCGTCACCGAGCTGGCGCTCACCCGTGCACGGACCACCCAGAAGCGGGAGTTTTCGGAGAGAAACGCGGCCGCTTCCTTGACGAGTTGGGCTTTTACGATCACCCGGGACAGATCTTCGCCGAGGGTGATCGCCTGGACCAGCCCGATCTCCACATCCCGGCACTTGATCTTGGTCTTGCCGGCTTCGAGGCCCTCGGCGGTCTTGAAGGTGATCGTGATCTCCGGCCCCTTTTCGGAAACCGCCTTGTAGATCAGCCAGCCGCCGATCAAAAGCGCCGCCACCGGCACCAGCCAGACGATGGAGATCTGGCGCCTGCCGGAGCGGATGACGGGCTCGGGAAGATCGGCGGCATCGGATTCAGGGGGTGCATTCGGGTTCATCGTTGGACTCCTTTGCGTCCCAGATGAGACGGGGGTCGAAGCTCATGGCGGCAAAGATGGTGATGACCACAACGGCCGCGAAGAACGCCGCCCCCGCCTGGGCTTCGATGTTCGCCAGCGCTCCCAGGTGCACCAGCGCCACCAGGATGGTCACCACGAAAATGTCCACCATCGACCAGCGGCCGATCGCTTCGGTAATGCGGTAGAGGCGCGTCCGGTCCTTGGGTCGCCAGCGGCTGCGCAGCTGGACCGAAACCAACAGAAGCATCAGAATCAGAAGTTTCAGCAGCGGCACGAAAACGCTGGCGATGAAAATGACCAGGGCGATCGGCCACATGCCGCTGTGGATAAAGTAGATCACGCCGCTCAGGATGGTGTCCGACTGGACCACACCGAGGGAGGTGACCTTGGTGATGGGCAGCACATTGGCCGGAACGTAGAAGACCAAGGCCGCTATCACCAGGGCCCAGGTGCGGGCGACGCTGTCGGGTTTGCGTGCGCGCAGGGCGGCGCCGCAGCGCGGGCATCTGCCGGCCGGGTCCGCGGCCCCGGGGGGCTTGCGGACGAGCAGGTGGCACACCCCGCAGCTCAGCAGCGATGCGCTTTGGGCTGTCCGGGCGGCGGGACTCATCATCGGGGGGCCTCCCAGCGGCTCCAGATCTCGTGGGCGTCCAAGGACGACATGCAGGCCGCCAGGACGAAAATAAGCGCCATGAAGCAGAAGGCCGCCGTTCCGGGGATGATCTGCGCCATCTTGGCCAGCTTGACGACCGAAACCAGAATCCCGAGCATGAACACCTCCGTCATGCTCCAGGGCGCGATGCTGC
>JBFYWX010000068.1:0-2511 GCA_041310825.1 Desulfobacteraceae bacterium
AGCAAGCGCCTCGGCAGCATCAACGCCACCTTCACCGTGCGCAAGGTCTCCTACGGGGTGGGGGTGGAGCGCATTTTCCCGATGCACTCCCCCTCGATCGATCGGGTGGAGGTCATCACCCGGGGGCGGGTGCGCCGCGGCAAGCTCTACTACCTGCGCAACCTGCGCGGCAAAGCCGCACGCATCCGCGAAAAACGGACGAACTGATCGAAAGGTGCGGGTGCCGCCGGCCCTGAGTATGGAGAGCGGCACCCCCGGCCCGGTGGGCGCGATGGACCGGTGGGGCTACGAAAGACGGGCCGCTCAACAGGGCCATCGACTCATTGCCGGGGCCGATGAGGCCGGACGCGGCCCGCTGGCCGGTCCGGTGGTGGCCGCCGCCGTCATCCTGCCGACGGACTTCCGGCACGATCGGATCAACGACTCGAAGCAGTTGAGCCCCGCCGTACGCGAGCGCCTCTACGACGAGGTCTACCGCCATGCCCGGTCGGTCGGCATCGGCATCGTCGATGCCGCGGAGATCGACCGCATCAATATCCTGCAGGCCTCCCTGCGGGCCATGGCCGTCGCCGTGGGTAATCTGGATCCCCCCCCCGACTACCTGTTGATCGACGGCACCTTCCACGTACCCCTCGGCCTGCCCCAGGAGGCGATCCCCCAGGGGGACGGCGCCAGCCTCTCCATCGCCGCCGCCTCCATCGTCGCCAAGGTCACCCGCGACCGGCTGATGGGTCTCTATCACCTGTACTACCCGGATTTCGGTTTCGACCGCCACAAAGGCTACCCCACGCGCGCGCACCAGGCGGCCATCAAGACCTTCGGCTGTTCGCCCATCCACCGGCGCACCTTCCGCGGGGTACGGGAGCATCTGCCCGTGCAAGAGGGGTTCTTTCGATGCTGAACGCGCGCCAGCGCTACGGGGCCGAAAGCGAATCTCTGGCCGCCCGCCTGCTCAGCCGGCACGGCTACGTGATCCTCGCGACCAACTACCGCACCCCGCTCGGCGAGATCGACATCATCGCCCGGGAACGGGATTGCCTGGTGTTCGTCGAAGTAAAGGCCCGCCGCTCGGGCCACTTCGGCGACCCCAAGTGGGCGGTGACCCCTCGCAAACAGCGCACCCTCTCCATGGTCGCCCTGTGCTATCTGAAAGCCACCAATCAAACCCGGGCCAAGGCCCGCTTCGACGTGGTCAGCATCCGCTCGGCAGGTGACCCGCCGCAGGTGGAGATCATCCGCAATGCCTTCGACCTCCTCTACGGATAGCCGCACCGGCGCACCGCCCCCCGGAGCCCTCTATGTGGTGGGGACCCCGATCGGCCACCTCGAGGACATTACCCTGAGGGCCCTTTCCGTGCTCGGCGCGGTGGACCTCATCGCCGCCGAGGATACCCGCAAGACCGGCCAGATGCTCGCCCGCCACGGGATCGCCACGCAGCGGGTCTCCTACCACGAGCACAACGAGACCCGGCGCACGCCGGAGCTCCTGCAACGGCTGCAGGCAGGGGCCTCGATCGCCCTGGTGTCGAACGCCGGCACCCCGGGCATCTCCGACCCGGGCTACCGACTGGTGTCCGCGGCCGCCGGGGCCGGTATCCGGGTGGTGCCCATCCCCGGCCCCTCGGCGGCGGCGGCCGCCCTCTCCGCCTCCGGGCTTCCCACGGACGCCTTCGTCTTTTTGGGGTTCCTGCCGAAGAAGACCGGCAAGCGCCTGGCTCAGATCAAGGCGCTTGCCTCGGAAGGGCGAACCGTCATACTATACGAATCGCCCCAGCGCATCCGGCCGCTGATCGAGGAGCTGCTCGCGGCCCTCGGGGATCGACGGGCGGTGCTGGCGCGGGAGATGACCAAGCTCTACGAGGAGTTCCTGCGCGGCCGATTGAGCACGATCCGCGCGGCCTTGGCCGGACGCAACGAGATCAAGGGGGAATGCACCCTGATCCTGGCGGGGCCGGACGATCCCGGCCCCGGACCGCAGGAGGAACTCCAGGAGGAGATCCGCCGGGCGCTGGCGGCCGGGACCGAGAGCCTCTCCGAACTGGCCCGCGACCTCGCCCGCCGGCACGGGCTGCCGAAGCAGACGGTCTACGCGGAAGCGATCAAGATCAAGACGGAACGGGAACCAACGTCGGACTGACACCGCCCCCTCTCCCCTGACCGGATGAATCGAAAGGAAGGACCATGCAGAACCTTGGACTCACCGACCCCCTGGATGCCATCTTTTCCCCGAAATCCGTGGCCGTAATCGGCGCCTCGACCACCCCCGGCAAAGTCGGGCACGACATCTTCGTCAACATCCTTAAGGGCGGCTACACCGGCACCCTCTACCCCGTCAACCCCAACGCCCGCTCGATCTCCTCCGTGAGAGCTTACAAGTCCCTGGTGGAAATCCCCGACCCGGTCGACCTCGGAATCGTTATCCTGCCGCCCAAGGCCGCTCTCTCTGCCGTCCGGGAGGCCGTGGAAAAGGGCATCAAGGGCATCGTGATCGTCTCGGCCGGGTTCCGTGAG
>JBFYWX010000090.1:0-3119 GCA_041310825.1 Desulfobacteraceae bacterium
GGGCCGCATCGATGATCTTTTCCTTGACCAGGTAGGACTGGTCCGAGCGCGCAGGCCCGATGAGAACCGCCTCGTCGGCCGCCTGCACGTGGCGGGAGCGGGCGTCGATCTCCGAGTACACGGCCAGCGTGCGGATGCCCAGGCGCCGGCAGGTCCGGATGACCCGGATGGCGATTTCACCGCGGTTGGCAATCAGGATCTTGTCGAACACGGCGCCTCCTCAGAGCGGAATGTTTCCGTGTTTGCGGTTCGGCTTCCCGGCTTTCTTGCTCTCCAGGAACTGCAGGCTGCGGATCAGCCGCTGACGGGTGTGGCGCGGCAAGATCACGTCGTCGACGTAGCCCCGCTTGGCCGCCAGCAACGGGTTGGCGAACGTCTTGCGGTAGTGCTCGGTCTTCTCGGCCAGGAGGGCCTGCGGGTCGGAGGCGTCCGCGATCTCCTTGCGGTAGATCACCTCGGCCGCGCCCTTGGGGCCGAGCACGGCGATTTCGGCCGTGGGCCAGGCGTAGTTGATGTCCGAACCGATGTGCTTCGAGTTCATCACGATGTAGGCCCCGCCGTACGCCTTGCGCAGGATGACGGTGATGCGGGGCACCGTGGCTTCGACGAAGGCGTACAGGAGCTTGGCGCCGTGGCGGATGATCCCGCCGGACTCCTGCTCCGGGCCGGGCATGAAACCGGGCACGTCGACAAAACAGATCAGGGGGATGTTGAACGCATCGCAGAAGCGCACGAAGCGGGCGGCCTTGGTGGACGCGTTGATGTCGAGCACCCCTGCCAGCACGGCCGGCTGGTTGGCGATCAGCCCGACGGTCTGCCCGCCCATGCGCCCGAACCCGCAGATGATGTTGCGGGCGAAATGGGCCTGGATTTCCAGGAACTCCGCCCCGTCCAGGACGCTGCGGATGAGCACCTTCATGTCATAGGTCTGGTTGGGGTTGGCCGGGATCAGGTAATCCAGGGCCGGGTCGGTGCGCTCCAGCGGGTCCTTCAGGTCCAGGATCGGCGGCCGCTGCTGGTTGTTCGAGGGCAGGTAGTTGATCATGCGCCGCACTTCCCGCAGGCACAGGATGTCATTGGGCAGCACGAAGTGGGCAACACCGCTTTTCCGGCCGTGGATGAGCGCGCCGCCCAGGTCGGCAGACGAGATCTCCTGGTGGGTCACCGTCTTGACCACGTTCGGGCCGGTCACGAACATGTAGGAAGAGCTTTCGACCATGAAGACGAAATCGGTGATGGCCGGGCTGTACACGGCGCCGCCGGCGCAGGGCCCCATGATGCAGGAGATTTGGGGCACCACCCCGCTCGCCTGGACGTTGCGGTTGAAAATCTCGCCGTAGGCGGCCAGGGCGTCGACCCCTTCCTGGATGCGCGCGCCCCCCGAGTCGTTCAGGCCGATGATGGGGGAGCCCACACGTACGGCGTGGTCCATGACCTTGCTGATCTTCTGGGAGTGGGCCTCCCCCAGGGAGCCGCCGATGACGGTGAAATCCTGGCTGAAGACGAACACCTCGCGGCCGTCGACGGTGCCGTGGCCGGTGATCACCCCGTCACCCGGATGGCGCTGGTCCTGGTCCGTGAACCCGCCGCGGCCGATCTTGAGGATGTCGAACTCCTCGAAAGAGCCCTCGTCCAGCAGCAGTTCGATGCGCTCGCGCGCAGTCAACTTGCCCTTGCGGTGCTGATCTTCGATCCGGGCGGGTCCTCCACCCTGGAAGGCCTGGTCCTTCAGGAATTCGAGCTCTGACAGGTTGCTCTGGAAGATTCCCGCCGCGCTCCCGCCGGTTCCTGCTTCCTGAAGCCTCTCGGCCAATCGAGGGCTGCCCTCGTGGCGATCTTTTCTGTCCATCGCACCTCCTCTGAGCGGTCCCCATGTAAGCTGAAATCGAATGGGGGGTCAAATTCTTTTTTCAGGCGGATAGACCCCGCCTGAAAAAAGAATTTACGTTTACTGGCTGAAGGGCATCGAGAGAGAAGAAGGATATACTGAACACGCGGCCGCTCAACGAACTATTAAAGTTGGTTAAGCGAACGATGGGGTAAATCAGCTCGAAGCTTCCAGCCTCGCGCTTGAGCAGGGTGTTGAAAAACAAGCATCAGGCCGTCAGCCAAGGCGTGCGGCGTTTTGGAAAGCGCCGTCCGCCTGCGGCGGATGAGCATTTGCAATAGCCGCACAACGCCGGATCACGGCCTCAGGCGCAGTTTTTCAACACCCTGTTAGTGTTTCTTCCGGGGCGGGATTGCGGCCACACGTTTCTTGAGCTCTTCGTAGCGCTTGGGGTCGAACACGCCGATCTCCTGGGCGTGCAGACGGTAGATCTTCAGGCACTGGTTCGCATCGGGGATGATGCGCTGGGAGATCGAGGATTCGATGCAGCGCAGGTTGTCCCTTATGGATTTGTCATAGAGCTGTTTTCGAAGCTCCTCGTAAAGCTTCTTGTCGAAGCTGCCGGCCGCGATGGCGCTGCTCTTCCAGACGTTGAGCGCCACCCGTGCATTGTAAAAGGCATCGTCCTGGATGGACTTTTTCGCCAACGAAAGGTTGACGGCCGCATCGCGCTCGAGCTCCCTCTGCCGGGCGTCCGTTTGGGCCTGGGACTGAGGGGGGCTCACCTGGCAGAGCGCCTCCGGTGCGACGACAAGGCAGAGCAGGGTCGCCACGGTCAGAGCGGCGCTGAGGATCAAGTGTCTGTTCAAGCTCATCGCGTTTCAGGTTTCACGTGTCACGGGTCCGGCGAAAGATGATCGCCCCGTCATCATTTTATGGCATCTTTACCACGTAACGCTCAACACTCAAAACCCGCATTGAGCATTCGGACAAAGGGCATGTCGGCCGCGCAAAACGTGAACCGGCCCAGCTCATCGAAACGGACCCATTCCACTGCGGCGTGATCGTTCAGGACGGGCGCACCGGCCTCGATGCGGGCGTAATAGGCGCGCAGCCGGATGCTCTGGTCCGCATAGGCGTGAATGCTCTCGCCCAGGAACTTCCCCACGGCGATGTCGAGGCCAAGCTCTTCCCGGATCTCGCGCTTCAGGCATTCTTCCGGGGTCTCGCCCGGCCGGACTTTGCCGCCGGGAAACTCCCACATCCCCGCCTGGCTGGCCCCGGGCTTGCG
>JBFYWX010000110.1:0-5960 GCA_041310825.1 Desulfobacteraceae bacterium
GGTCTGTAACCCCAAGCTCTGCGGCTGTTCCCGGCATCAACTGCATCAGCCCCTGCGCCCCGGCCGGGGAGACGGCATCGGCCCGAAACCCCGACTCCGCCCGGATCACGCTGCGGATGAGGTTGGCGGAGAGATTGTGGGCAGCGGCCGCTTCCCGGATCGCCTGCTCGACCGCATCGCGCGGCAACACCTCCGGCGCCGGCGGCCGCCGCGATGCGGGGCTCGGTCCGCGTGCGGCGTGGTTCTGGTCCGGGCGTGCCTCCATTCCTCCGCTGCGGTCCGCCGGCCGGCCCCTTTCGGAAGACGCGACCGGCGACGCGGTGCCGGCAGCCACCCGATTGTCGCCGCCCGCCGCCCTAATCCGGGATGCCTGGGTGAATCCCACCGGCCGGGCGAAATAATCGGCCAGGCTCAAACCGGGGGCCGTTGCAACGGCCTTCTGTGGCGATTGCTGCACGAGATGGTCGCGAAAGGACCCCGCCTGGTTGCCGGCCATGCGTCTGCCGCCGGCAACCAGGCGCCCGGGGTCGAGGTAGTCCTTGATGGTCAACGGCTGATCCACCGCCATGAGGCCTCCGCCGAAGGGTGATTTTCGGAGTAATGCAGCAACAATCATTCCACAACACCCCAACACTCGCCGGCGGAGCGGAATCTATTTTTATATCTTTGATTTTACTTGAAATATTGTCAAACCGAAATCCGGATCCCGGCGGCAAGGGGCGGTGGCAGCGTCACGGCCGGCACTTTTTGCCTGCTCCCGCCGGACGCGAGGCGACCTGATCCCCATGGCGGCTGATGGTATCTCCCGGCGATGGTATCCCTGCCTGCTGGCCCTCGTCGGCCTGATAGCAGGCTGTGCGGGTCTATCGGCCCGCTGGCCGGCGGCCGACCCGGCGCTGCCGTCCGGCCGCATCCTGACGGGGGTCCCCTTTTTCGCGCAGGAGGAGTATCAGTGCGGCCCGGCCGCCCTCGCCATGACGCTTGGCTGGAGCGGGATTGCGGTGAGCCCGCCGGAGCTTACCCCGATGGTCTACACCGCCTCGCGCCGCGGCAGCCTGCAGCCGGCCATGATCGCCGCGGCCCGCCGCTGGGGGCGCCTGGCCTATGTCATTGAGGGACCCGAAGCGCTGCTGCGCGAGGTGGCGGCCGGACACCCGGTGATCGTCCTGCAAAACCTGGGGCTCTCCTGGGCCCCACTCTGGCACTATGCCGTCGTGATCGGTTTCGACCGGCTGGCCGACGAGGTGGTGCTCCACACCGGCCTCTCGGCCGAGCGCCGCACGAACTGGGCGCTTTTCCTGAACACCTGGTCCCGGGCAAGGGAGTGGGGGCTGCTGGTCCTCAATCCGGAGCAACTGCCGGCCACCGCCGGAGAGGAGAGTTTCCTCAAGGCCGCCATCGGACTGGAGCAAGCCGAACGGTTTGCAGAGGCGGCCCTGGCCTACCGCACCGCTCTCACCCGCTGGCCCGGGAGCCTCGGCGCCTGGATGGGGTTGGGCAACAGCCAGTTCGCCCAGGGCGACCTCGAAGGGGCGGCGGCCGCTTTTCGGCAGGCGGCCGCCGCTCACCCGCAATCGGGTGCGGCCTGGAACAACCTGGCCCACGTGCGCATGAAACAGGGGATGATGGAAGAGGCGCTGGCGGCCGCGCAGCGGGCGGTCGCCCTGGGCGGCCCCAGCGCCGCCACATTCCGGCAAACGCTGGAGGAGATCGGAAACATGCGGCCCTGATGCCGGGCCGGCGATTCGAGAAAAACAAGTCTGAGGGGGGTTAACGACAAAGATTGACCCCGAGACCGATACCGACCTTGACAGGGATTGCTGTGCTGTTGCCCCTTTCCAAGAAGGTTCAGCCCTCTTCCGGTGGGAGTCCTGCCGAACGGAACCGCGACCGAATCGTGGCTGGAGCCTACTCCGCCGAAGTACCGGCTACGAAGGCCGGGAGCCACTCCCACAAAAAAATGAACTTGATAGCGGATAAAGTGGCACACTCCGCGCCATGAGGCGCCAGTAACGGCATCCACGGATGCAGTCCCCGCCTCACACGGGATAAAGCCACTCCTTGAACGCCGGCTCCTCACCGCGCACCACCCGGCCCAGGAACTCGGCAAACCGACGCTCTACCGGTCCCGGCACTGCCGGCATCTCGCGATCCTCGATGCGCCGCACCGGAATCACTTTGATCGAGGTATTGCAGAAGAAGATCTCATCGGCCTCGAAGAGCAGCTCCGGCCGCAGGCGCCCCTCGTGGGAGGTGACTCCCAGGAAGGCCGCGGCCTGCAGGATGGAGCGCCGGGTGATGCTGTCGAGCACGGTCCCCAAAGCAGGCGTCATCAGGCTCCCGTCCGTGACGAGAAAAACCGACTCGGTGGCCCCTTCGGCGATGAACCCCTGGGTGTCGAGCAGGATGGCATCCTCAAACCCCCGCTTCTGAACATCCAGTTTGGCGATCATCCCGTTCAGGTAGTTGGCGGCGGCCTTGGCCTCGATCGGGATCGTCTGGGGGTCGAGCTTGCGCCAGCGGGCGATCCCGGCGCTGGTGCCGCGCTCGAAGGGATCGCCGAATCCCTTCAGATCTTGGGCGGGGTCCAGGGTGAAGACCGCGATGGCCAGCGGCTGCGCCGGCGGCTCGACGTCAAACGCGAACTGGGGATAATACCCCACCACCTTCACGACCCCGCGCTCCAGGCGGTTCTTCCGGATCGCCTCCGCCACGGCCTGGCACAGGCTTTGCGCATCGCAGGGCAATTCCATTTGCAGGAGCTCGGCCGTTCTGAAGAACCGCGCGGCATGCTCGCGCAGCCGGAAAACGGCCGAGCCGCCCGCGGCAAGCGCGTAGAAGCTGATCACCTCGAAAATGGCGGAGCCGCGTGCAAAGCTGTGGCACATCATGTGGACGGTGGCGTCGCTCCAGGGAACGAATTCCCCGTTGACCCACACCCATCGTTCCTCCAGCATTGGCCTCGCCTCCTAACGACGAAACGGCCTCCGGCCCGCACTGCCCCGCTGCATCCAGGCCTTGCCGTCAGGCGGGGACCATCACCACCGGGACCGTCGTGCACTTCAGCACCCGTTCGGCCACGCTGCCGAAATCAAAGTGCCCCTCGCTGCCCTTGTTGGTCATCACCACCATGTCGATCTTCTGACTGGCGATCACTTTGAGAATCTCCTTGGCGGGCTCGCCGACGGCGATGTGCCGGATGTAGAGCGGGCATTCGTTGAGAAACTGGTCGCAGATCTCGCTCAGGCGACCCTCCGCGGTCTGCTTCTCCCACTCCTGCATCTTCTTCAACTCATCCGGGTCAAACTGACCGTAGGAGGCGCCGAAGGCCGGATAGTCCTTCATGACATAGAGAATGTGGATCTCCGCCCCGAACTTCCGGGTCAACTCAGTGACCAGGGGCAGCGCCTTGGCGGCGTTCTCGGAAAAATCGGTGGGCCAGAGAATTCTACTGATCTCCATGGTGTCCTCTCTTTCTTGCGAGCGAGCGTTTGCCAAAAATGTCTTCATACCATCTTCCCCGCGCGGGTGCAACACTCGTCGAGGGTGGAGCGGATCCACACCCTTCGCGGACGGCTCATCCGGTTGCAATCCGAGCGGATTCCGATTAAAAGAGATCTGCGCCGGGTGGCGGCACTTCCCGATCGGCAGCCCCGCACCCCGGGAACACGGATGATCAGAAATGGAACCAAGGAGCCGAGCCGATGAATGAGCACCCGGACCCGGTCTGCACCCACCCCACCGAGGAGATCAGCGTCCGCATCCCTTGCGTCCTGGCGGAGCGGGTAGCCGCCTATGCCAGGGAGACCGGTGACACGATATCAAACGTGATCATCGAAGCCCTGGATTTCTTCCTCATGCGGCAGCCCCCGCGATGACGGAGCGGGGCAGTTCAGCCGCCGCAGACCAGCAGCAGGAACCGGACCCGGTCCCCGGCCGCCAGCCGTTTCTCGGCCAGGCGCCCCCGGGGGATGAACCCCTCCTCATTCACCATCACCTGCACGCTCGAATCGAGCGCCCCCTCGCTGTTCAGGAGCACGCGACGCGCCGCGGGCGGAAGGCCCCGCACGATCTGATCGACCAGATCGGCCAGGCTTGCGCCGTGGAGGTCGACCTCGACCCGCCGGCCGATCGCACCCGCCAGGGCCGGAAGCCCGATGGACTCGACGATGATCTTCACGCTCCCCCCCGACCGGCACCGGCCGCCCTGCACGCTTTCGCAGCCCGTCGGTGCCGGAATTTCCTGAATAGCATGTCCCTCCGGATCGGGCAATTCCGTCGGCCGGTCGGCCCGGTCGGCCCGTCGGTCCCGTCGCAGCCGGCGCGTCCCCGCGGATCGGGCAATTCCGTCGGCCGGTCGGTCCGGTCGACCCGTCGGTCCCGTCGGAGACGGCGCCCATGAATAGGAAGGAGCCGGCAGACCGATCCGCCCGGCAGCGCTTCCGGGCTCTTTTCCACCCGCGCAGCATCGCCGTGATCGGGGCGAGCGCCAATCCGCTCAAGCCCGGCGGGCGGCTTGTCCGCAACCTGCTTCAACACCAATACGCCGGCTCCCTGTGGGCCGTCAACCCGAGTGCATCCATCCCCGGCGTTGCGACCGTCGCCTCCATCGAGGCGCTGCCCGCGTGCCCGGACCTGGCCCTGATCGCTATCCCGGCCCCGAACGTCCGGCCGGCCCTGGAGGCTCTGGCGCGCCGGGGAGCCCGCGCGGCGATCGTCATGAGCGCGGGATTCGGCGAGATGAATGCCGCCGGCAGGGCCGAAGAGCAGCGCCTGCTTCAAATCGCCGCGGCGGCCGGAATGACCCTGGTCGGCCCCAACTGCTCCGGGTTCCTGACCACCACCTATGCCGGTAAATTCGCGGGGATCCTCACCCGGCCGCTCCCCGGGCGGGTCGATCTCATCTGCGGCTCCGGGGCCATCATGGATTTCGTGGTCGAGCAGGCAACCCCGCGGGGGCTTGTCTTCAGCAGCACCGTGAACCTCGGCAACTCCATCCAGGTCGGGATCGAGGATATCCTGGAGCTTCTGGACCACAATTTCGACTCTGAAAGCGCGCGCATCATCCTGCTCTACATCGAGCGCATCCGCGCACCGCAGCGTCTGCTCCGGCACGCCCGCAGCCTCACCGCAAAGGGCTGCGTCCTCGCCGGGATCAAGTCCGGCGTCACTCCCGCCGGCGCCCGGGCCGCCCTGAGCCACACCGGCGCCATGGCGACCCCCGAGCGCGCCGTGCAGGCGCTCTTCGACAAGGCCGGCATCCTGCGCGTGAAAAGCAAGGCCGACCTGATCGACCTGGCCTGCGTGCTCACGGCGGCCGGCGGGCCGGTCGGCGGCCGGCGGGCCGGTGTCGTCACCAGCGCCGGCGGCCCGGGCGTCATGCTCGCCGACGAACTCACGCGGCAGGGCTTTGTGCTGCCGCCGCTCCGCCGGCGCACCCGCCAGCGGCTCCAGGCGGTGTTGCCGCCCGAGGCCACCCTCGCCAACCCGCTCGACTGCCTCCCCTCAAAGGACGGCCCCCGGACGAAAATGATCCTGGGGATTCTGGCAGAGGAGGAGACGCAGCGGCTGGATGTGATCCTCACCATCGACGGCGCCTCCGGGCTGGTGGACGAAGGCGGGATTTTTCATGAAACCCTGCAGGCCTCCCGGCGCGGACCCATTCCGATCGTTCCCGTGGTCAGCTCCTCCACCACGAGCACGGCCAAGCTGGAAGCCTTCCGGGCCGAGGGGGGCGCCTATCTCACGGACGAAGTATCGGCCGGCCGAGCGCTTGGGCGGCTCCTCCACCGGCCCCGGCTCCATTCGCCGGCAACGCGGATGGCAGGCTTCGACGCCACCGCCGTGGGCCGGGCCGTGTCCGGGCGGGCGGGTGCACTCGGTCTCGCCGAGACCGAGGCGGTGCTGCGCGCTGCCGGCTTCCGCTTGCCGCCGCAGGCAGTTGTGCGGACCCGCGCCGG
>JBFYWX010000117.1:0-9742 GCA_041310825.1 Desulfobacteraceae bacterium
CGGATACGGCTCCATCCACACCGAGGCCTTTGTGTCGCTCGATGACGAGCGCGCCCGGCGCTTCGTGCGCGCGGTCGACTCCTCGGTCGGACTGGTGAACGCCTCCACCCGGTTCAACGACGGCGGCCAGCTCGGTCTGGGGGCCGAGATCGGGATCAGCACCTCCAAGCTGCACGCTTTCGGCCCCATGGGCCTCGAGGAGCTGACCACGACCAAATATATAGTATTCGGCAGCGGCCAGGTCCGACAGTGACGACTTCGTATAAAGCAGTTTATGGCGCCGGGCGCCAATTGATCGGTAATGAAGTGTCGCCCTTGTGGGAGTGGCTCCCGGCCTTTGTAGCCAAAAGTACTTCGGCGGAGTAGGCTCCAGCCACGATGATCGCGGTCCCGCCCCGGCGGGACTCCCACAGAAAATGGATACGACTGGATTGGAATCTCGCGCATGAATTGCGGTGTGTTTTTTGCTGTCTGAAGAGCCGGACCGGCCGACGGGCTGACCGGCGACCGGCCGACCCTCTGCCGACCGCTTGATTTTAAACGGGAAAACGCATGCGCATCGGTCTATTCGGCGGCACCTTCGACCCGGTCCATTTCGGCCACCTGCGCTCGGCGCTGGAGGCGAGGGCGGCCAGCGGGTTGGACCAGGTGGTCCTCATCCCGGCCGCCGTGCCGCCGCACAAGGGGCGGGGCGCGTTGGCTGCCGCCGAGGAGCGCCTGCGGATGCTCGAGCTGGCGATCAGGCCCGGATCGGGGTTGACGGTGTCGGATGTCGAAATCCGCCGAGCGGGGCCTTCCTACACCATCGATACGGTCCGGCACTTTCGAAACGAGCTGCCCGGGGCCGAAATCGTGCTCATCATGGGCTTGGATGCGTTTCTTGAAATCGACACCTGGAAATCGTATCGGCAGATTCTCACTCTCGTGCCGGTGATCGTGATGTCCCGCCCCGGCCCCCGCGCAGGCAGGGGCGAAAGCGACCGGGCCCAGGTGGCACGGGTGCTGAGCGCCATTGTCCCCGGCGACCCGGTCGAGGAGACCGAGGAGGGGTTCCGAG
Source organism: Desulfobacteraceae bacterium (assembly GCA_041310825.1). Lineage (GTDB taxonomy): Bacteria > Desulfobacterota > Desulfobacteria > Desulfobacterales > SpSt-501 > SpSt-501. Next base: position 1,058 of record JBFYWX010000117.1, read on the forward strand.
CCGGGAGCTTGAAGCCGGTGACGGTTCAGCCTGTCACGGCCCTCGACATCTCCAGCACGCGGATCCGGGAGATGGTGGCTGCCGGCCGCTCGATCCGCTACCTGGCGCCCGCTGAGGTGGTCGCGCACATTTACGCCAAAGGACTCTACGCATGACCGAGGAGATAGAAACAACCCTCGCCCCTTTCATCGATGCGGTACTAGGCAAGAAGGCCGTCGACGTGGCGGTGCTGGACGTGCGGGGGCTCACGTCGATCGCCGATGCCTTCATCATCTGCAGCGGGCGCTCCAACCGCCAGGTGAGTGCTATTGCCGAACACGTCGAACGCGAGCTGCGCAAACAGAAGATCAAGCCGCTCAGCGTGGAAGGCGCCAAGGAGGGCCAGTGGGTGCTCCTGGACTACGGCTACGTGATTATCCACGTTTTTTTCGATTCGGTGCGCCAGTTCTACGACCTCGAGGGCCTTTGGGCCGACGCCCGGCGCCTTAAGATCCCCGGCGCGAAGAAATCCCGGACCGGCGGCGGGCGCTCCTTGCGCCCCCGCCGTACGGAAGAGTGACCCGGAGCGCCCGCGCATGCCAGCCCCCCTAAAACCCTACGGAAACCTGGTCGATTTTGTCACGGGCCAACCGGTCCCCAACATCGGCGCCGAGCAAAACCGTCAGGCCGTCGAGCGCCTGCTCGTGGAAGAGAAGGGATTCGACCGGCAGGAGATCGAGGTCGAAGTGCCGATCGCGATGGAGATGGATGGGGAGGCCTACTGCTCGGCCGTCGATCTGGTGGTGACGGTGGGCGGGCGGCGGGTGATGGCGTTGAGGTGCGCGGCAGGATCGCTCGGCTCCTGCGAGCGCGAGATTCTGGCGGCCGCACGCCTTTTGGACCGCCACCAGATCCCCTTGGCCGTTGTTTCGGACGGCAAGAGCGCCCTGGTGTTCGACACGGTTTCGGGCCGGCTCCGCGGCGAGGGGCTGGAGGCCATCCCCACCAGGGCCCGTCTTATGCTGGAAGCCCTCGAATTCAGCCCTCTCCCCGGGGGGCGGCGGCTGCGGGAGGAGTTGATTTTTCGGACCTATGACCGGGAGCGGGTCAACGCGGTCCGGCGGGGCGGGGAGATTTGACAGGTTCTTCGATTTAGGATAAAATTAACTATTACTGGAGGTTGAAGCGCCTTTTGCCGATAACCGAGCACCCAAGGGAGCACTGCCTCACCGCTGAACCCATCCATCGCCGCCACTTCCTGCGGCTGGGGTTGCTGGCGGCCTCCGCCTGCCTTCTGCCGTGTCCGCTGTCGGCCACCCTCTATAGACAAAATCCCCCCGAACGCCGGCTCGCCTTCTTCAACACCCACACCGGGGAGTCGCTCGAAACCTGCTACTTCCGCTCGGGCCGCTACGATGCCAACGCCCTCCAAGCGATCTTCCACATTCTGAGGGACCATCGTAGCGGCGAGGTCCACCCCATCGACGGGGGGCTGCTCGATCTGCTTTACACCCTATCCCTCCGTTGTGGAGACCCCCATCCGTTTCACGTCATATCCGGATATCGCTCTGCCGAGACCAATGCCACCCTTCACCGCCGCAATCGCGGGGTCGCCTCCCAAAGCCTGCACCTCAACGGAAAGGCCATCGACATCCGCGTGCCCGGGGTGCGCACCCGCGACCTGGGAGCGCTTGCCCGCTCGCTTGCGGCCGGCGGGGTCGGCTATTACCCAAAATCCGACTTCGTGCACGTCGATGTGGGCCGGGTGAGATCCTGGTAGCTTCGACTCGTCCCCGCGCTAATTACCCCCTGTTTTAATTCGTTGCTTGTTACTTGTTACTCTTCAAGTGAACCTGGGCGGTTTTACGTTAAGCGCGCGGTCGAGAACGGGGTCCCGCTGGTAGATGTCCGGCCGGAACTCCACCCGGCCCTCCGCATCCACCCCGGCCGTCATGTAGATCAGGTGCACGGGAATCCGGCGGGGCAGGATGACTGTGCGCATCCGGCCGGATTCGACGGCGGCCTTCACGGCGTCGGACGTCCAGACGGGCGAATCCCCTAAAACAAAGGCGGCCAGCTCAAGCGGCTTTTCGATGCGGATGCACCCCGAGCTGAACCCGCGCATGCTCCGCTCGAAGAGCCGCCGCGACGGGGTGTCGTGCAGGTAGACGTTGAAATTGTTCGGAAACATGAACTTGACCCGCCCCAGGTCGTTTTTGGGGCCGGGGTCTTTCCGGAGCTTGAAGCGGAAATTCGCCGCCGTTACCCCGCCCCAGTCGATCGCATCCGGGTCGAGTTCGGCCGCATCGCGGCCCCAGCCATCGAAGACCCGGATGTTTTCCCGGCGCAGGTAGCCGGGCTCCTTGCGGGCCTTGGGCAGGATGTCCTGAACGGCGATGCGCGGCGGGATGGTCCAGTCCGGGTTGAAGACCAGGTGGTCCATCAGGCGGCTGAACACCGGGGTGCACCGGTAGTGGCGTCCCACCACGACCCGCATGCGCATCACGTTCTCCCCCTCCTCGATGACCGAGAGGTCGAAATGCGGCACGTCGACCCGGATATGGCGCGCCCCGAGATCCGGCGGGAGCCAGCGCCAGCGCTCCAGGTTGAGCTCGATCTGGCGGACCCGTTCTCCTATCGGCACATTGAGGGCCTGAAGGCTCTGGGCCCCCATCCGGCCGTCCACCTCCAGGCCGTGCCGGGCCTGGAACCGGCGCAAGCCCTCCACCAGCTCAAGGCCGGGGTCAGCGCCGCCGGCGGTGGGCGTGAGATCCCCCGATGCGATCAACCGCTCGCGCAGAAGCTCGGCGATCTCACCGGTATCTCCCGGCTCCCATCGCGAGGAGGGCGGCAGCGGCGGCCGCCCGCCCGCCGCCGCGAGACCGCGGTAATCGACCAGGGCGCGTTTAAGGGACCCGTATTCGGGGTGAGGAGGGCGCAGCCTCTCAAGGGCTGCACCGATGCTTCCGGATTCGAGTGCCAGCTGAAGGATCTTGGCGAAATCGACCTCCGGGTCCAACTGGACCACCCACTCGGTATGCAGGGTCTGCGGGTCGACCCGACCGGCCCGCAGGTGGGATCCCAGGAGCAGGAAGGCGTCGGTGAGCAGGAAATCGAGATCCGCCAGCAGAGAGGCATCCGCTGGATTTCCGGACTCCTGTTCGCGCCGGGCCGTTTCCAAAAGTTCCCGAAGGGTCTGGAGGTGGTAGGCCTGCGGGTCGAGGCCGTCTTCCTCGGCGCGTTCGATCTCCCGCAGGAGCGTTTCGGCTGCCGCTAATGAGCCGTCGGCTGCATGCCACGCCGCCCGGTACCCCCCGCTGCGCATAAAAGCGCGGCAGCTCGGCGATCCCGCATATAAGCTCGCCGCGGCAGATCATCTGCTGGTCGGCTACGGCGGCCGCCACCTTCTCGATCATCAGACTGGGAAAATCGATCTCTGCTTCCGCGGCCGAAGGGATAAACAGGGCCAGCCCCAGGGCCGGCAGCAACCGGATGGCGCCGAGCAACAGCCACCTGCGTGGACGGCCGATGCTTCCAAGTAAGTTGGGTCTTCTTCTTGTGGGAGGGGCTCCCGGCCTTCGTAGCCAAAAGTACTTCGGCGGAGTAGGCTCCAGCCACGATGACATCGCGGCAAGATGCCGCTCCCACAAGAACAGAACTTGCTTGCGGATAAAGCGACGCACCCCGCGCCACGAGGTGCTAAAAGAAAGGTCGAAGGCAGGCTGACGACAAGGCAGCGGCCGGGAACGCAATCGGGTCGACATGGGTGGATTCCGCTTCGAGCTTATTTCCCGGCGACGTCCTTGCCGCAATGCTTGCAGATGTTGGCCCGGCTCTTTATGATTTCGGCGCAGAACGGGCATTCGCGCGTGAAGTGCCTCTCGTGGATCTTGGCGATGGCCTCATCGACCTTCTTCTGGATGACCTCGTTGGGAAAGCGAATGTTCCGGAGGGGTTCGATGGCTTCGGTCTCGCCGATGTCGCCGATCATCTCGGCGGCCTTGAGCCGCACGCGGGCGGGCTGCTGCGGGTCGAGCAGGAGCTGCAGGATGGCAGGACCCTCGCGGGTGGTGTAGTAGTCGGCGAGCAGGTTGAAGCCGAGCTTGATCGCCTCCTTGGCGGCTTCCTGCTCGGCCATGGCCTCATCGTCCACGATCTGCCCGCGCATACCCATATCGCTAAAGACGGGAACGCACTCGAATACCTCGCTGCCCGGGTAGTTCATGCAGCGGTAGGATGCCCGGTGGGCATAGCTCTCCTCGATGTGCTTCCAGCCGGACTGATAGAGTGGGCATTCGTCGTTGAAGCAGACGAACAGGTAGGGCGTGCCCCAGCCGAGGCCGTCACCGATGCGCATCGGCGGCTCCTCCCACAAATTCATCTCCACTCCGCAGTGCGGGCATTTCGGCCGCGGCAGAGCCATAATTTTTTCCAGAACCTCTTCCCGGGTTTCAAACATGCGTAATTGTCCTAAAGTTGGGGTTGGTAAGGATCTAAAATGCTTGCGCGACAAAGTAAGGGGCGGCCCCCGGCTTGTCAAACCGGCGGCTTCGTCCAAATAGCCCCCGGCGCGGGGCGGTTGCCGTCTGAATCGGCGCCGCCCGCGGGTTTTCGAGGGCTTCCCGACGGGCCGCTGAAATACGATCATTCGAAATCTAATAGAATTCCAACAAGATCGCGCGTTGACAGGCCGCGGCCGCGGTGGTATGGCACTCTCGCGGGCCGGCCCCTCGAGCGTAGAGGCGCCGGCCCTTTCACCCACCTCGATTAGGGAGCCCACATCCCCGCATGAGCAATACGGTGTTCGACCGGGTGGCGCGCGATTACGAGAGGATCCACAACCGCAGCCTGCCCCCGGGCGTCAGCAGCGATGAGTTCGTGCGCCAGAAGGCCGAATGCGTCGCCTCTTGGATACGAGAGCGAGCCGGCAGCGGGGAGTTCCGCTACCTGGATTTCGGGTGCGGCAACGGCCGTCTCTTCCGCTACCTCCTCGATTCGGGATCGTTGAGAACGATGATCGAAAAAGGCCGCCTGCGGCTTTTCGGGGTCGAGCCCTCGGCCGCGTCGCTCCGGGAGGCCGAGCGGATTGCGGGCGATGAGCGCGTGCGCCTCGTGCAGAGCCTGCAGGCGCTCCCGTCGGGGGCGCGGTTCGATTTCATCATCAGCTGCAATGTGTTCCACCACATCCCTCCGGCCGAACGGGTGCAGACGGCAAGGGGTCTTCGTGCCCGGATGAACCCCGGCGCGCGCCTGGTGATCTGGGAGCACAACCCCTTCAACCCGCTGGCTCGTCTGCTTGTGAAGGTCTGCCCGTTCGACAAGGAGGCCCGGCTGCTGTCGCTCACAACGGCCCGGCGACTCTTCGAGAGGAGCGCTTGCCGCTGCATGCGCCACGCCTACCTGAATCTATTTCCGCCCGCCTGGCAGCGGGTGAAACTCTTGCGGGCCATGGACGGCGCACTGGCGGCCCTGCCGATCGGCGCGCAGTATTGGGCGATGTTCACCTGCCATGACTAGCGCGCGGGCCGCCTGGACCATCTATCGCGGGGAACCCGCGGCAACGCGCCTGCACGCCCTCGTGCGGGCGTTGACCTGCCCCTTCGCCCCCCTGCTGGAGTGCTTCCCGGCCCGGGGGGCGGTGCTTGACGTGGGCTGCGGCCACGGTCTGCTCGTCAACCTCCTCGCCCGGGACCCGGCCCGGAGCGGGCTGCGGCTGTATGGCGTCGACCACGATGCGGGCAAGATCGCCGTCGCTCGCCGCTGTGCCCCGCCCGGGGTCGAGTTTTCCACCCGCGCCTTGGGGGAGTTCCCCCGCGCGGAGTTCGACGCGGTCTCCATCGTCGACGTCCTCTACACGGTGCGCCGTGAGATCTGGAAGGAGATCCTGACCGGCTGCGGCAGGGTGTTGCGGCCGGGGGGGCGGCTGATCATGAAGGAAGTGGTCGACCGGCCGCGCTGGAAATACTGGGCCATCATGCTCCAGGAGGCGTTGTCGGTGCGGGTGGTGGGGATCACCAAGGGGGATCGGCCGCACTTCGAATCGCCCGGGACCTACCGTCTGGCGCTGGAGCAGGCGGGCCTTGCCGTGGTGGCGGCGCGGCCCCTTCCATCCGCAAACTGGGTCAGCCACCACCTCTTTGTCGCGCAGAAGCCTCACGCCGCGCCACTTTCCAAATCCTGTCGGGTTTAAAAAAATCCTGCCGGCCTCTTTGAGAAATCCCCCCTGCCCCCCTTTGTCAAAGGGGGAGCGGGAATAATCTTAATTCAAAGGGCTGTGGGGGAATGGGGGGGGTAACGATCAGGCCAGGTCCGCGAAGCGGCAGAGGCGGATGCCCCGGGCGGCGATGGCGGCACGGATCGAAGGGTCGGTCAGGGCGCGCAGCTCCTCCTCGTGGTGGTAGCCCCAGCGCCGCAGGTCAGGCTCCTGCGGTGCGAAGCCGGGGTGGCACATGAGCTCATAGGACCGCCCCGGCCGCAGGCGGTCCAGCAGCCGCTCTATCCGAGCGCGATTCAAGCGGCCGCCGTCCAGAAACCCCAGGAATCTCAAGGAGCGCCCTTCCGGCGCCCGTGCGCCCAAAAGTCGTGCCATCCCCCAGGAAACGCAGAGAGCGATCGCGCCGCCGATCCGTTTCACGTCATGCCGGCTGAGTGGAAACCCCATGCCCGGGTGTTCCACCGGCACCCGCACGAAGGGGATGCCATAGCACGCGGCGAGATCCAGGCAAAGCTCGGCCAATTCCGGCAGAGCGTGCACATGCTGGTGGCTGTCCAGATGCGTTACGCGCAGGCCCTGCTGCAGGACGCGTTCGATCTGTTCTGAGCACTCCGCGCGGAGATCCTCCCGCCGGAATCCGCCGGCCGCCCAGCGCCGCAGGAAGAGGCCGGCACTCGCTGGCAGGCGACCGTCCGGATCCACCAGGGGCGATTTCGGCCGCAAGGGGATCTCCGCCACCAGGGTCAAATGCACGCCGAGGTCGAGCGCGGGTAAGGCCCGGCACCAGTCGACCGCCTGGGCGAAGGCGCGGCCCACCGCCATCAGGGAGGCCGCCGTGACGATGCCGCGGCGGTGGGCGAGGACGATCCCCGCGTTGACGCGCTCGGATACACCCAGGTCGTCGGCATTCACGACCAGCCGGATGGCGGCGGCGGGGCGCTTCATGGGGTGGGGGGCGGGGGATATCGGCGCGGGTGCTCCGTGGTGTCACCGACGATGAAGCGCGGGCGCCGGCGCACCTCGATCACAATTCGGCCGATATATTCGCCGAGGATCCCGAGGTAGACGAACAGGAGCGAAAACAGAAGCGAGATCACCATCAGGGTCGAGGCCCAGCCGGGGACCGTGCCCCGGCCGAAGATCTTGCCGAAGAAGGCATAGAAAACCCCCATTGCCGAAACGAGGCTTCCGATCAGGCCGATCAGAATGCCGATCCGCAGCGGCAGAATCGAAAACGAGCTGACCCCGCGCCAGGCGAGGCTGAGCATTTTGCGGAAGCTGTAGCGGGACTGCCCGCAGGCCCGCTCCCCGGCCCGGTAGGGAATGGCACAGGCGGGAAACCCGATCCACTCGGTCAGGCCGCGCAGAAAGAGTCCCTCCTCCCGGAAGCGCATCAGCTCGTTCAGGGCCTGGCGGTCGAGCAGTCGGAAGTCGGCCATCCCTGGCTGCAGCTTGACCCCGCTGAGGTACGAGAAGAGGCGGTAGAAGCCGCGGGAAGTCCAGCGCTTGAACCACCCGACCTCGCAATCGTCCCCGCGCAGGGTCTTCACGACCTTGAACCCCTCCCGCCATTTCGCGATCAGAACCGGGAGCATCTCCACCGGGTGCTGGAGATCGCAGTCCATGCTGATCACGGCCTCCCCCGCCGCCATCTCCATGCCGGCCATGAGCGCGTACTGGTGGCCGAAATTGCGCGACAGCCGCGCGCCCCGGACGGCGGGGGATTCAGCGGAGAGGGCCGAGATCACCGCCCAGGTGGCGTCTCGGCTGCCGTCGTCCACGAATATCAGCTCCCAGCCGCCGGGGACGGTCTTCTCCATTACGTCGGCGACCTTGCGGTGCAGCAGCGGGATGCTCTCCGCCTCGTTGTAGGCGGGCACGACCACGCTAACGCGCGGCCGGCGGTCGGAAGGTTTTTCAAGTGAAGGGGTCATGGGGTCCCTCGGGCTCAGGGCCGGTGGTTCACCCGGCCCAGTAGTGGTGCACGAACCGGGTGACGTTCAGGGCCAGCAGCAGGGTGGAGGCGAATAGCCAGGCATTGCGGCCGACCGGAGAGCGGATCCCGGCCGCGATCAGGTAGATAGGGAACATGACCATGGCGTAACGGGCGATCCCGAGGGCGGTGCCGGTGCTCAGGGCCACCGCCAGCGAAACAAGCATGTATAGGCCGTAGGAAAGACGCAGGCGCTTGAGCGCGAGGATGGCGAAGAGGATCGCCAGAAAGGTAAAAGAGAGGTCGAGCAACGTGTGGACCAGGTCGGGGTTGTTGCGCACCACCAGGTACTCTTGGAGGTCCGACTGGAAATCCCGGCCAAAGGTTTTCTGGACATGGAGGTAAAGCAAGAAATCGCCGAACACGACCCAGTGGTGCAGGAAAAAAGAGAGGATCCCGAGGGGGGCGATCGCCAGGGGCCATACTCGGCGGGGGCTGAACACGGCCCGCCAGCCGTATGCCTGGACAAATTCGACGAAGGGGATGACGAACAGAAATA
>JBFYWX010000130.1:0-15312 GCA_041310825.1 Desulfobacteraceae bacterium
TGACCCGGTCCCCGGGCTTGAGGCCGGTGTCCGCCGGCTTGAGGAAGGCCGTCGGTCCCAGGTGGACGATGATGGTCTCACCGCCCTCGCGCACCTCGAGCGCGACGCCCGGAGCCATTCCGGGCATGGGCACCACCTCCACCACCTTGACGACGGTCGCCTTGATCCGCTCGGCTTCCTTGTAGTTGTAGAGCTTGTTGTAAGGGTCTGAAATCAACCAGCCTTTTAATGGATCGGCGTTCGCCGGAAGACTGAGCGCTCCCACGAGAAATACGCTCACGACCGTCACTATCGCCGCACTCCGCATCGCATGCATCGAAAGCACCTCCTAAGACGAATTTACACGCTAACATATTTCTTCGGAGGCTTTTTGGCAATCGCCTGCCGACCGATTTGCGCCGAGTCTCTCCGGGGCCCCGTCCGGCCGGCACAACGTCGATGGACAGGGGGGGATCAGAAACTCATGAGCCGCTTGTCGATGATCAGGACCGGTTCGTAGCCGAAGACGGCATTGAGATGGTGCAGGAACGCATGGCGCCCCTCGCGCTGCCAGATGGCGGAAACGGCTGAATTCAGGCGGCGATAGCGCTCCTCGGTGTCGGAAAAGCCGCCCGGTTCCGGCTCGGCCCCGGCCAGCTGAGTGATCAGCTCCAGCCAGGTAAGGCTGGCGCCCATCAGGAAATGGGGCCAGGCTGCGCGCAGGGGCGGGGACAGGCCGGGTCGCTTGTATCCCCTTCCCTCCCGCCGCATCAGTCGCGCAGGATCAGCCAGACCCCGGCCAGCATCACCACCACACCGGCTGCGCGCGCGCGCGTCAGGGGCCTCAGCGCCGCCCCCATCAGGCCGAAATGGTCGACCAGCACCCCGGTCAGCACCTGCGCGGCGATGAACACGGTGAAGGCGGCCACCAGGCCCAGGCGCGGCACGCTGAAGGCGAGCGTGCCGACGATGATCAACCCCAGCACTCCGGCGGTGTAGGCATACCAGGGGACCGCTTCACCGGAGGCAAGGTTTCCGCCGCGCTGAACCAGCATGATCAGTCCGATCAGTACCCCGCCGCTGAAATAGGTGATGAAGACGCTCTCGAGGGTCCCGACGCGTTTGTCTAAAATGCCCATGAAGTGGGCCTGGAAGGCGGTGACCATGCCGCCGGCGGCCGCAATGCTGGTGAGAAGATATAGCCTCATGACAAGTAAGCCCTCATCGTCCTGAGAAAACGGTTTCACCCCGTTGGGGGGTGTTTTACCGAACAATGGTGCAGTTTGGGTTCTGTCGCCGGCGCTTCAGACTATTTAGCTAATTGAAAATATTTATAAAACCATAATATCAGGTGATGGGCATGGTCTGTGCTTAATGCATTTTATGCCACTTCGAATACTGGAGACGAGAATGGAAAGCACCCTGATCGCGACAGCCAAAGCCCTGATCACCACCCTGGCTCTGGTCGTGGCCGTCCAGCTCCGGTGGCTCCTCTGAGGAACGCCCCCGGATTTTAATCGTATGGAGAGGTCCGCGGCCGTCTGTTCCCCTCGGTGCCGGGTGTGAAGGTTTACACGCGCATCGAACCATTGTCAATCCATCCGCCTTCCATAAGGCCTCTGCGCTGAAGGGCCCCGGCAGCACGTTTCGCTTTTTACCTTGACGGGTCGGCCGACCGTGGTAGAAGGGTCTTGGTCGCAAGCAGGGTGTCGACGATGAGAACGCAGCGATGGCGGGGAGACCTGTGGGAATGAAGCGCAGATGGTGTTTGTGGCTCGCCGTTCCGGCGCTGGTTATGACGGCCGGTTGCGCCGCCCTGGTGGTGGGTGCCGGCGCCGGGGCCGGCGCCTACTCCTACGTTCAAGGCGAATTGATCCGCTCCTACCCCGCCCCCTACCCGGAGGTGATGCGCGTCTGCCGGCAGATTCTCGAGGATTTGGGGATGCCGGTCCAAGAGACACGCAGCGATGGCGACCAGACCGTCATCTCCGCGCAGCGCAAGGACGGCACTCCGATGACCATCAAGGTCCGCATCATCAACCTCGAGGTGACCGAGGTCGCCATCCGGACCGGCCGGGTCGGCTTCTGGGACCGGGAGGCCTCCACCTCCTTTCATGAGTTCATCACCGCCCGCCTCAAAACTTCTGCCGGCGCAGGGGCAGCTCGCGGTTGATCGCGGCGATCTCCGCTTGCTCGCGGCGATTGATGGCGTTGATGTGCCGTTCCATCACTCGGCGCAGGGGGGGATGTTGGAACCGGTGGAGGCTGACGTTCGGCGTCAGCTGAAAGCCCCGTCGCAGTTTATGACCGCCCCCGGCACCCGGGTCGAACAGGCGCACCCCCCGGCGGATGGCCCACTCGATCGGGCCGTAATAGCACGCTTCGAAATGCTGGAACTCCACCTCCCTCAAGCACCCCCAGTAGCGGCCGTACAGATGATCCCCCTTGGTGACGCACATGGACATGCCGATCGGCGCTGAGCCGGAATCGCCGCTGCGGGCTACCCCGAACACCAGCCGATGCCCGAAGCGCTCGGGCAGGAGCTCGAAGAATTCCGGTGTCAGGTACTTGCATCCCCACGGACCGAACTGGTCGTTGGTACGGGCATAATACCGGTACATGCGCGCGTAGAGCTCGCGCGGCAGGTCACTGCCGGGGACCATCTCCACGGCGATGCCCGCACCCCTCAGTCGAGCGCGCTCCCGGCGAATGTTGCGGCGCTGGTTGGAGTTGAAGCGCACGAGGTAATCCTCGAAATCGGTGAAGGCGTCATTCACCCAGGCGAAGCTCGAATGCACCCACGCGGAGTAGCCGCAGCCGGACACGGCATCGGCCCAGAGCGGATCCGTGAAGAGGAAGCTTGCGCCGGAAAGATCGTGACGGCGGCAAAAATCCTCGATTTCAGATAGCATCGTTTCGGTCAGCGCCGTCTCCTCCGCCCCTGCCGCCGTGAGAAAACGATAGCCGATCAGAGGGGTGAAGGGGCTCATGCCGACGAGCTTGGGATAATAGTTTACCCCCAGCCGGCCGGCCACCTCCGCCCAGGCATGATCGAACACGAACTCCCCGGCGCTGTGGTGCTTTATGTAAAGCGGGGCGGCGGCGACGAGCTCGCCCTCCGACCAGACGGTCAGGTGGCACGGAATCCAGCCGTTGCCGGCGGCGGCGCTGCCGGAGGCCTCCATCAGCCACAACCAGTCCCACTCGAGAAAAGGGGTCTTCAAGGGCAGGGCAAGCCGGTCCCAGGCCGTGCGGTCGATCTCGGAGATCTGTGAAACCCATCGTATCTTTAATGATGAAGGGGGACGCATATACCATCCATCGTCTGCCGGGGGAAGCCGGTGCCATCTTTTCATTTGTGGCTCCCTTCGTTTCAACCCGCGGGCAAGAAAATATGACGGCCAGGCCGTGCTGTCATCCGGCCGGCACCGGCTGGATGCGACGATGAATCCTTGACATTCCCTGCCGCATAGATAAAATACTAGATTGACTATAAATTGTTCAAGCAGAGGGGGTTTCCATGCCGATCTTCGAATTTCGCTGCGGCGGATGCAACGAGTGTTTTGAAATCCTCGTCATGAATCGGGACGAAGAGGTCGATTTGAAGTGCCCCAAATGCACCTCCCCGGAGCTCGAGCGGGTTATGAGCAAATCCTGCTACGCCATGGGCGAGGGCGGCGGCAAGGCAGAGGGCCCCTCTGTCCAGAACCGCAGCTGCTCGAGCGGTTCCTGCACGACCTGGGAACTGCCGGGGCATGCGCGCTGACCGGTCGCCAGGACCCTGACACCCATGCACCGTATCCATTCCCAGGAAAAAGAGCAGTTCAAGAAGCTTTTCAGCCACGAAGACCCCGAAGCCTTCGAGGATCGCTTCAAGGTCATGGAGGTCTTCCTGTCGACGGAAAAGCATCTGACCTACGACGAGCTTTGCCGGGCCCTCTCCGCCCGGGGCGAGAGCCTCGCACCGGATTTCGTGCGCGAAACCCTCAAACTCCTCAGACACTTCGGTTTTGCGCGTCAGAGCCGCTTCGACAACGGGGAGATCCGCTACGAACACCACCACCTCGGCCAGCATCATGACCACATGATCTGCACCAAGTGCGGCAAGATCATCGAGTTCAAGGAGGATCGTCTGGAGGAGGCCCAGATCCAGGTGGCGGCCGCCCACGGGTTTCACATGCTCCAGCACCGCATGGAGATCTACGGGATCTGCGCGGAGTGCAATCGTGAGCGGCGGCGCCGGATGCCGCTGACCCTCGCCAAATCGGGCGAGCGGCTGGTAATCCGGGACATCAACGGGGGCTCCGCCTCCCGCCTGCGCTTGATGACGATGGGGCTGCGGCAGGGAGACCGGATCGAGGTGATCAGCAACAACGGCCAGGGGCAGCTGGCGGTGTCGGTCGACATGAAACGTTATGCGATCGGACGCGGCCTGGCCCAGAAAATCATCGTTGAACCGGCGGACCCCTGAGCCTCCCGCCGCGCGATCGAGATAAGGCCATGCCCGCACCCGAACCGGCCTACCGATGCACCCAGCAGAGCGGCCGTCTGCGGCAGCTGAGCACGACGGCCGCAGCCCGGCTCTCCGAGTGCACCCTGTGCCCGCGCTCCTGCCGGGTCGACCGGACGGCCGGCGAGGTAGGGTTCTGCCGGACCGGACGAAATGCAAAGGTGGCGAGCTTCACCCCGCATTTCGGCGAGGAGAGCCCGCTGGTGGGGGATTTCGGGTCGGGCGCCGTTTTTTTCAGCCAGTGCAACCTGCTCTGTCTCTTTTGCCAGAATTTCGAGATCAGCCATGGGGGGGCCGGGGCGGAGGTTTCCGACGAGCAACTGGCGGCGATGATGGTGGCCCTTCAGGAACACGGTTGCCACAACATCAACTTCGTCAGCCCCTCCCACGTCGTTCCCCAGATCTTGAGCGCGCTTGAGATCGCCGTGCCGCAGGGGCTCCGCGTACCGATCGTCTACAACTCGGGTGGCTACGACCTGCCGGACACCCTGAAACTTCTGGACGGGGTGGTGGACATCTACATGCCGGATTTCAAGTTCTGGGATGCGGGGGTGGCCGACCGGACCTGCCGGGCCCCGGACTACCCGGAGGTGGCTCAGGCCGCCCTGCGGGAAATGCACCGCCAAGTCGGGGATCTGACGCTGGACGAGAGCGGTATTGCTTGTCGCGGCCTCCTGGTCCGCCACTTGGTGCTGCCCCGGGGGATGGCGGGCACCCGCCGGGTGATGCGGTTCATCGCGCAGGAGATTTCCCGCGACACCTACGTAAATGTGATGTCCCAATACCGGCCCTGCGGGCGGGCGGACGAGGTGGATGGGCTGGCGCACGGGCTGACGACGGCCGAGTACCATGCGGCGGTCCAGGAAGCTCTGGACGAGGGGCTTTACCGATTGGACCGGCCGCATCGTGCCCCGCGGCCGCACTGAGCGACGCGACATGGAACGCATCTTTGCCATCGGCGACATCCACGGGTGCTACGATAAACTGTACCGCCTGCTCGACATCATCCCCATCGACTGGGCGCACGACCGGCTGCTGTTCATCGGCGACTACATCGACCGGGGCCCGGGCTCCTACGAGGTCGTGGAGTACCTGGTGGGGCTCAAGTCCCGGTATCCGCAGACCATATTTTTAAAGGGCAACCACGAGGAGATGCTCGCGGACTACCTTTCGGGCCGGGATCGGGTGAGCTATCTCTCCAACGGCGGGCGCCAGACCCTGGAGAGCTATTTGAGTCGTGCGAGTGCTGCGACCGTAAGCCCAATTCCGGACGCGCACATGCGCTTTTTTGAAAACCTGGCGCTCTACCACGAGACGGCCGACACCGTTTTCGTCCACGCCGGTCTGAGGCACGGCCTGTCGCTGGAACACCAATCCCCGGACGACCTGCTCTGGATCCGCGAGAAGTTCATCCACTGCCCGAAGCCCTTCGAAAAGCGGGTGGTGTTCGGCCACACACCGTTTGAAAAGCCGCTCGTGGCGCAGGACAAAATCGGCATCGACACCGGCGCCGTCTACGGCAACCGGCTGACATGTGCGCAGTTTCCCGAGGTGGTTTTTTTTCAGACCTGAGGGACGATAGGGCGGCTGAGGGCGGCAAGGGGCGAGCCATGATGACAACCAGGGTCGGGCAGGCGTTGATCCACCTATTTTTCTTCACCGCGTTGGTTTGCAGCGCCGCGGCGGCCGAGCGTCTGGCGGTGAGCGTCTCGGAAGCCAACGTCCGCTCCGGCCCCGGCCCGACCCACGACGTCTTGTGGAAGATCGAGAAATACCACCCGATCGAAGTCTTGGAAGCCTCCGGGCCGTGGCTGCGGTTCAAGGACTTCGAGGGGGATTCCGGTTGGGTGCACAACTCCCTGGTGGACAAGACCCCCGCCGTGATCACCCGGCAAAACGGGGTCCAGCTGCGGGCCGGGCCCGGCACCGACCACACGGCCTTGATCAAGCTCGACAAGGGCGTTCCCTTCAAGGTCCTCAAACGTCAAGGCCGCTGGATTCACATCGAGCATGCCGACGGCGATAAGGGGTGGATTCACGACTCGCTGGTGTGGTAAAAGGCTGATTCCGAGATGAATGCCACAGACGACATAACGGCCCACCGGCCGGCACCGGACGCCCCCGGCCTGCTCGTGGGGGTCGGCTCGGCGCTGGTGGACATCCTGGCGCACGAGGACGACGCCTTCCTGGAGGCGACCGGGGCCCTGAAGGGCGGCATGGTTTACGTGGGCCGCGAGCATATCGAGCAGACCCTTGCCCGCGCCTCCGGGGCGCCCGCGGTGGTTCCCGGCGGCTCGGCCTGCAACACCGTCGTGGGGGTGAGCCGGCTCGGGGGGCGGGCGCGGTTCATCGGCAAACGCGGTAACGGCGCCATGGGCGATTTTTTCGAAAACGCCCTGATGGCGCACAACGTCGAGCCCCGCCTGCTTCGTTCGAACACCCCGACGGGCCGGGTGCTTTCCATCATCACGCCCGACGCCCAGCGCTCCATGTTCACCTTCCTGGGGGCGGCCGCTGAAACCCGGGCCGAGGAGATCGCGGAGGAGCATTTCCGCGGGGCGGCGATCGTTCACGTCGAGGGGTACCTGCTGTTCAACCCGGAATTGTTGCGCCGGGCGCTCCACTTGGCCCGCTCGGCCGGCGCCCGGATCTCTCTGGATCTCGCGAGCTTCAACGTGGTGCAGGAGTCCCGGGGGGTTCTCAGGGAAATGGTCGATGCGTACGTGGACATTCTCCTCGCCAACGAGGACGAGGCGCGCGCCTATTCGGGCGCGACCGAACCGCTCGCGGCCCTCGAGGCACTCAGCCGGGGGGTGGAGATCGCGGTGCTGAAAACAGGGGAGCGTGGCAGTCTGATCAAAAGCGACGGCCGGGTCATTGCCGTGCCGCCGGCCGGCGACGGCCGGCCGGTCGTGGACACTACCGGGGCCGGGGACCTGTGGGCGTCGGGGTTCCTTTACGGGCTGGTGTCGGGATACCCGTTGGAACGCTGCGGGGAGTTGGGCTCGGCATGCGGGTACGAGGTGTGCCGGGTGGTCGGCGCCAGCATCCCCGGGGAAGGCTGGGCGCGCATCCGTGAGAGAATCGGGCAGTTTGAGAAATAAGGGCACCACCGCCGGGCGGCGGTCCGGCTCGTGCGGCGGTGCACCCACCAGTTCAAAATCGGGCGGAAGGCACGCTCGGATGACGTGAAGGAGGCATTGTGGCGGCAGTCAAAAAAAAATCCCGCAAAGAACTTCTGAAAGAGCCGGATGTGGTCCTGACCTGGTCGGCCCGGCTGCTGGCCCTGGCGACGGCCTACAAGAATGCGATCCTGATCGGCTTGATCGGCCTGCTGGCGGCGGTGGCCCTTTTTTCCGGCTACCGCTACTACCTACACCGGCAGGAAGCCCAGGCCGGGGCGTTGCTCGAGCAGGCGCTCGCCAAATACGAGGGGCTGCGGTCCAGCGAGCCGGCGGAAGCCGCCGTCAAAGCGGTGGGCGACGATTTCCAGCGTATCATCGCCTCCTACGGCAGTCGCTCCAACGGGGACGCGGCGCGGCTGGCCTATGCCAACCTGCTTTACGAGGCCGGCGACTATGCGCGGGCGGCCGAGCACTACCGGGCGCTGATGGACCGGTTCGGCGAATTTCCGCTGATCCGATATCAGGTCATCAAGAGCCTGGGCCACAGCCAGGCGGCTCTCCGGGACGAGTCGGGGGCCGCGCGGACCTTCGAAACCGCTCTGGCGGCGGCCGACCCGCGTCTGGCGGACGGGCTGCTCTACGAGTTGGGGAGGCTCTATGCCCGGATGGGGGAGGCCGAAAAAAGCAACGCTTTGTTCAAGCGGATCCTCTCCGACCACCCGGACTCGACCTACGTCCCCCTGGTTAAAGAGCTGGTCAGCTTTTAGGCCCGACCTCAAGGTTGTATTTTTTGATCTTCTGGTTCAGGCCGCTTTTGCCGATGCCGAGCAGGTCGGCGGCATGGGCCTGGACGTTGTCGGCCATCTTAAGAGCCCTTTGAATCATTTCTTTTTCTATTAGCTCAAGTGTCTCATAAAGCTTCGCTCCGGTTGGAATGCTATCTATTATGCTAGCACTAAAGACACTTGTCTTAAACCAGTTAGGTAAATCTTTGGTGCGGATAAGACCGTCCTCACAAAGAACGATCGCACGCTCGATCACATTTTCTAGCTCGCGTACATTACCCGGCCAGTTGTATTCGTAAAAAATCCTTATTACCTCCTGAGCGAGCCCATGCACAGGAACTGCGGATTGATTGGATGTAGCATATTTTTTTATGAAGTGATCCACGAGTAATTGAATGTCCTCCCAGCGTAGCCGCAAGGGGGGTATTACAATGTGCACGACATTCAGCCGATAAAACAAATCCTCTCGAAAACGACCACCCTTCATCTCCTCTTTAAGTTTTTTATTGGTGGCGGCGATCACTCGGATGTCCACCGTGATCGGGCGCACTCCGCCGACCCGCTCGAAAATTTTCTCCTGCAGCACCCGCAGGAGCTTGACTTGCAGATTGGCGGAAAGCTCACCGATTTCATCCAGGAACAGGGTGCCGCCGTGGGCGAGCTCGAAGCGGCCCTTCTTGCTGGCGATCGCGCCGGTGAAGGCGCCTTTTTCGTGTCCGAATAGCTCGCTTTCGAGCAGTCCCTCCGCCAGGGCCGAGCAGTTGACGGCCACAAAGGGCTGGTCGCGCCGGGGGCTGTTGAAGTGGATGGCTTTGGCGACAAGCTCCTTGCCCGTGCCGCTCTCCCCTTCGATCAGCACCGAGGCGTTGGCGGGGGCCACCTTTTGAATGGTATCGAACACGTTCCGAATGGGCTTGCTTTTGCCGATGATGCTGCCGAACCGGTACTGGGATTCGACGACGCTACGCAGGCGGCGGTTCTCTTTCACCACCTGAAAAAGGGACATGGCCTTCTTGACGTAGAGGATCAGCCGGTCGTTGTCGAAGGGTTTCAGAACATAGGTGTAGGCACCTTTCTGCATCGCCTCGACCGCCTTGTCGACCGTGCCGTGGGCGGTCATCAGGATCACCGGCAGGTCCGGGTCGCGCTCCTTGACCCGCTCCAAGAGTTCGATCCCGTCCATGCCCGGCATTTTCATGTCGGTGAGGACTAAATCTATGTCCGAGGATTTCTGAATTTCCAAGGCTTCCAAGCCGCTCACGGTGGTGAGCACCTCGTAGCCCTCCTCCTCCAGCACGGCACTGAGCACGAGCAGGTAGTTTTTTTCATCGTCCACCACCAGAATGGTTTCCATGGCTACGCCCCGCTCTCCGGCGGCTTGAGCGGCAAGGTCACGGTCGCCCGCGCGCCGCGGGGCTCGCGGTTGACAATCGCGATCCTCCCCCCGTGCGCCTCGATGATGTTTTTGACGACCCCGAGCCCCAGGCCGGTCCCCTTGTCCTTGGTGGTGAAAAACGGGTCCCAGATCTTGTCCATAAGCTCCTCGGGGATGCCGGCCCCCTCGTCCTCGATGTCGAGGATCAGACCGTGGTGGTTGGTGGAGAGCCTGACCCCGATTTCGCCGCCCTCCGGCATGGCCTGCATGGCATTGATGAGCAGGTTCAACAGGGATTGGTGCAGCATGGGGGCATCCGCGAGGACCTCGGGCAGCGGATAGCGGTAGTCCTTGCGGACCGTATAGCGCTTCTCTTCAACCTGAGGAGACAAGAAGGCCAGGTTCTTCTCAATCACCTCCTCCACCCGACAGGCGCGCAGCTTCGGCAGCCGGGGCCGGGCGTAATTGATGAAATCGGTGATGATCCCGTTCAACCGGGTGGCCTCCTCGATGATGATGTCCGGCATGGCGTTGGCGGGGTCCACCTGCATCACCTTTTTCTTGAGCAGCTCGGCGGAGCTGCGAATGATGCCGAGGGGGTTGCGGATCTCGTGGGAGATGCTGGCTACCATTTCCCCCATGGCCGAGAGTTTCTCGGCGCGGTTGAGCTGTTCCTTCAACTGCAGCCGCTCTTCGGCCCGTCTTTCGATGATGCTCTCCCCGCGCTTGACGACGAACAGGAGCACGGTGAAAAGCGCCCCCATCAACACCGTGCAGGTGATGACCACCAGGATCTGGATGCGGTAGATGGTCTGGTAGTCTTCGGACAAATCTTGGACGACTTCGATGACGCCCAACACCGTGTTGGTGATCCGGCCGAGGGGCTCCTCCCAGCGCAAGGGCGCATAGGTGACCAGCTGGACCTCGCGCGGAAACCCGAGCAGGATCTCCAGGAAACTGCCGCGCTGAATCAGCTTCGAAGAGGAGTTGCCGAGTTTGGCCTGCTCCAGGGCGGCGCCTCCGACCGTGACCACCCCGACCCGCTGTTCGTCGAAGCTGTAGGAGATGGTGTTGGTCATGCTGTAGATATTCAGGTCTTTGACTTTGAAACTGTGCAGAGTGCTGCGCACCACCGTGTCCATGCGTTCGAACTGGTCGGGATTGCGGAGCTGAACCCGCCCGAACTTCATGCCGATGGGCACAATGAACTGAAGAAAGATCTGGTGGTTGAGGTTTTCGATCAACGCATGGGCGTAGTCCTCGCTTTTCTGACGCTGCATGGTTTTGACCCAGTGGGTGTTGAGAATGGTCATGATGAGCGTGACCAGGAAAATCACGACCAGACCGGAAAAGGTGAAGTACTTAACCAGTCGGAAAGGTTTGATCCTCTCTTCCGCCAGCGGTTGCTTGGGTGCAGCCATGAAGCGCGTCTCCTTAGAACCTAAAGCCGGATTATAGAAGCGAACCCGGCCGCTTTCAAGCGCAGAGCGATACCTGCTAAAGATTTCGGAGTGCGGGCCGATAAAAGGTTCGTAGGGCGACCGCAAAACGGCGGCGAGCAGACTGCCCCGGACCGCGGCAGGCGTCCTAACGGTTTGGAAACACCGATTTCAAAAATTTGACGCATGGGGATGGCTCAAGTTCCTGTAGTACGGATAGGGAAGAGGGAGTTGCCGATTCGGTACCACCCCCTGCAACCAGTCAAAATAAAAAGGATTTATGATGGCGATGGCGGCTTTGAGCGTAATCGGAAAAGATCTGGCGCAAAATTTGCTTTCTTGAATGCAGTGGCGGCTGCACGGTGGCACGCCGGATCCAGAGCTCTCAAAAAGCTGCCGCCGGCCGCAAATCGGGTCGACACATCAAGCGCTGAATTCAAACAATCTGGCAACGGCAACTTGAGAGCAGCACCGGCAGCATGGCGTTTAATTCATGTCAACTTAGCATAATTACATTTAATTTTGGACTTTTTTCATTTTTATGTGAAAATGAAGCTCAGCTGCCCACACCCCATTAACCCCTCGGTCGTCGGTGCGACGCCGGTCCGAACGGTATGAAGAACAGACTCCGCGAATTACGCGTATCCATGCTGATGAGCAAAACCGAACTGGCCAAGCAGGCCGACGTGTCCCCCATCACCATCTCCCGGATCGAGCGGGGGCTCCCCTGCCGGATGGAGACCCAGCGCAAGATCCTGTTGGCCTTGGGGCTGCGGCTTTCTGACAAACCCAAACTTTTCAAGGATTGAAAAATCCCATGCTATTCGGAAAAAAGGAAATTCTGGTCGGACTGGACATCGGATCCCGTGCGGTGAAAGTCGCCGAGATCAGCGATACCAAAAGCGGTCGCAAACTCAAGCGGTTTGGAATGGCGGAGATCCCCCCGGGCGCCATTACGGACGGGGCCATCAGCGACCCGGATACCGTGGCCCATGTCATTCGGCAGCTGTTCAAGTCGGCCAACGTCAAGGAGAGCAATGTGGCCGTCTCCATCGGGGGCTGCTCGGTCATCGTCAAGAAGATCAACGTCCAGACCATACCCGAGGCGCAGCTTCAGGAAACCATTCACTTCGAGGCCGAGCAATACATCCCTTTCGACATCAGCGATGTCAATCTCGATTTCCAGATCCTCGGGGAGGTCGAGAACAACTCCGGCCAGATGAACGTCTTCCTGGTCGCGGCCAAAAAAGAGATGGTCAACGACTACATCAACCTTGCCACCCTGGCGGGCCTGAACCCTTGCGTGGTCGACGTCGAGGCCTTCGCCCTGCAAAACATCTACGAGGCGAACTACGACATTCAGGGTGAGAATGTCGCCCTGATCGATATCGGCGCCAGCAAGACCTCGCTCAACATCCTCAAGGACAACTCCTCGGTGTTCATGCGGGATGTGGCCCTGGGGTGCATCCAGATCAACCAGAAAATCATGTCCCTGCTGGACTGCACCTACGACCAGGCCGAGATGATCAAGTTCGGCGAGGACACCAAGAAACTGCCCGCCGACGAGCGCCGGCAGATCATCTCGGCGGTGGTGACGGACTGGTGCACGGAGATCCGGCGCGCCCTAGATTTCTTCTACACCAATTACCCCGACGACCAGATCAAGCGCATCATCCTGAGCGGTGGTGGCGCCAACATTGCCGAGTTCCGAAAGCTGCTCGCCTCCGAAGCGTCCGCCCCTGTGGAGACGTTGAACCCTTTTCACGGGTTCAGCTTCGACGAGAAGAGTTTTGACTCGGAATACATCCGACAAATCGGCCCCCAAGCCGCTATCGCCATGGGATTGGTCCTGAGAAGAGTGGACGACAAATGATACGCATCAATCTGCTTCCCTTCCGGTCCGCACGTAAGAAGGAAAACATCCGGCGCCAGCTGTCGATCTCAATTTTGACGGTGGGTTTGGGCTTGGTGGCGATCTTCGGCGTCTATCTGTTTCTGAACTCCCAGGTCGAGGATCTGAAAAGCCGCACCAAGGTCGCCCAGACGGAGCTTGAGAAATACGAGAAGATCAACAAGGAAATCGCCGAGATCAAGAAAAAGTTGGACACCCTGAACAAAAAGCTGGCCGTTATTCGCACCCTGGAAGCAAGCCGCTACGAGCCGGTCATACTGCTCGACGTCCTGGCCCAGGCCGTCATCGAAAAGCGCATGTGGTTCACCAAGCTGGAGAGCAATGTCAACGCGCTCACCATCACCGGCATCGCCATGGATGACAAAACGGTTGCGGATTTCATGCTCCGGCTGGAGGGGACCGGGTTGTTCTCCACGGTCAGCCTCCGGAATGTCAAACAGGTGGAGCTGCAGAAAACCCCGCTCAAAAGTTTCGAAATCAACTCCACCAAAAAACAGGTTCAACCCGCGGACGTCCAGGGCTCCGCACCTCTCAAGGCGAAAAAGTAATGGACGCAAAAGAGCAGGCAGTCCCCAAATCCGGCAGTCAGTTTCTGGAAAAGTTCGAGCAGTTGGTTCTGTGGCAGCGCATCGCCATCGTCGGCGGCGTGGTTGCGCTGCTGATAGGTGCTGCGACCTGGTTTGTGTTCCTCGACCAGTGGGAGGAGATCCAAAAGCTTGATGCCAAACTCCAGATCCTGGAGAAACAGCTGGCCACGGCCAAGATCAACGCGGCGGAGCTCGAGAAATTTCAGGCCAAGATGCAGGAAGCGGAAGCCCAGTTCAAGATCGCGATGCGCGCCCTCCCGGAAAAGCAGGAGATCCCCGCGCTCTTGACCAGCATCTCCAAGTCCGGCCAGGAGGTCGGCCTGGAGTTCCTGCTCTTCGAGCCCAAGGCGGAGGCCAATCGGGAGTTCTACGCGGAGATTCCGGTGGCCATGAACATCCGTGGGGATTACCACAACCTGGCGGTCTTTTTCGACAAGGTGGCCCGGCTGTCACGCATTGTCAACATCAACAACATCAGCATCAACCCGGCCAAGGATTCGCGGGACCTCAACGCGAGCTGCACGGCGGTGACCTATAAATTCGTCGAGCCCCCGCCGGATAAACCGGCCCCGACCGGCAAGCCAGGTGCCACGCCGGCGCCGGCCAAGAAGAGCGGCGGCCGCCCGGCTAAAAAGTAACCCTAACAGGATCGCAAACCACATCGAACTGTCGATTATGAAAAAGAGCTTTGACATCCTACGCATCGTGTGTTGCCTGACGGCCGCCATGTTCCTGTGGGGGGGCTGTGACGACCCACTCCAGAAAGCCGCAGAGTCCAAGACCGTCCGGAAAAAGGTCACAGCCAAGGCCGAGACCGGTCAAAAGCCCGCGACTCCGCCGGCTCCGGCCGATGCGAGCGCCACGCCGCCGAAAACGGCCCCGGCCCCCGCGTCTGAGCCTGCAGGGCCGGTGTCGGCAACGCCAGCGGCGCAGCTAGCCGCGGCGCCACCCGCCGGCACGGCGGCGTCAAGCCCGGTGCCGCCTGCACCGGCCGCGACGGCGGCCAGCCAGGAGCCGGCCCAGACCGACTCCCAGGTGGCGATCCTGCTCAACATCAAGGTCACTCCGCCGTACGACCCGAAGGGCAAGGTGGACCCCTTCCTGCCGCTGGTGAAGGATGAGCCCGCCTCCGCGACGGTGGCCAAGATCCGCGCGAAGGCAGACCCGAACCGGACCAAGACCCCATTGGAGAAGCTCGATCTGGGTCAACTGAAGCTGGTGGCCGTCATTGCCGCCCCGACCGGCAACCGGGCCCTAGTGGAAGAGTCCTCCGGCAAAGGCTACATCATTCGGACCGGCACCCTCATCGGGCTGAACTCGGGTAAGGTGGTTGGCATTCAGGACGGCAAAGTCCTGATTGAGGAAGAATTCGAAGACGTCTACGGGAAAACGATCATCCAAAAAAAGGAAATAACCCTGCCGAAGCCCCCTGGAGAGCTGTAACATGACGACCGACCGCCACATCAAAAGCCGTTTGATCATTCTTTTTGCCGTCCTGCTTCTGACTGCCGGCCTGACCGGTTGCGCCTCCCAGGGTACCCATCAGGTCAAGACGGCGGAGGAAAGCGCGCTGATCACCGATATTTTGACCAGCGAGGAC
>JBFYWX010000136.1:0-5619 GCA_041310825.1 Desulfobacteraceae bacterium
ATCGACTTTGGGGGCGGGATCGGTGTGATGAACATCGGGCATTGCCACCCCAAGGTGGTGGCGGCCATCAAGGCCCAGGCCGAGAAGTTCCATCATACCTGCTTCATGGTGAGCCCTTACGAGGTGGCCATCCAGCTCGCTGAAAAGCTCTGTCGATTGACGCCGGGGAGTTTCCCGAAAAAGGCCATGTTCGTGAACAGCGGGGCCGAGGCCGTCGAAAATGCGGTCAAGATCGCGCGCTACTACACCAAGCGGCCGGCCGTCATCGTTTTCGACAATGCCTACCATGGCCGCACCCTGCTCACCATGACCATGACGAGCAAGGTCAAGCCTTACAAGTTCGGCTTCGGTCCCTTCGCACCGGAGGTCTACCGCATGCCGTTCGGCGACGTGGCCGGACCGGAGAAGCTGAAAGACGTTTTCCTCAAGCACGTGAACCCCGAAGCGGTCGCCTGCGTCGTGGCCGAGCCGGTCCAGGGCGAGGGCGGCTTCATCGTCCCGCCGCCCGGCTATTTCCAGGAGCTGGCCAAGATCTGCCGCGAGAATGGCATCCTGTTCGTCGCCGACGAGATCCAGAGCGGCATGGGCCGCACCGGGACGATGTTCGCCATCGAGCACTGGGGGGTCGAACCCGACCTGATCACGGTCGCCAAGAGCCTGGTGGCGGGCATGCCGATCGCCGCGGTCGTGGGCCGCAAAGAGATCATGGATTCGGTCCACCCGTGGGGGCTCGGCGGGACCTACGGCAGCAACCCGGTGGCTTCGGCGGCGGCCCTGGCGGTCCTGGAGATATTCGCAGAGGAGGACATGCTCGGGAAATCCAGAGCCCTCGGGAAAAAGCTCTTCGAGCGCTTCGAGGCCTTTCGCAAGAAATACCCGATTGTCGGCGAGATCCGCGGATTGGGCGCCATGCTGGGCCTGGCCCTCGTGAAAGGCGACCCGCGCGAGCCGGCCGCGGACGAGGCCAAGAAGCTCGCCGCCTTCTGCCTCGAGCGGGGCCTGATCATCCTGGTTTGCGGCACCTACAGCAACGTCGTGCGGGTGCTCGTACCCTTCGTGATCACCGATGCGCAGCTGGAGAAGGGGTTAGGCATCCTCGAGCAGGGGCTCGCGGCGGCCTCGACCTAGATGCCTGCCAGGGCGGCACAGATTACCAGATGGTCATGAGCGCCGGCGGTCAGCCTCCCAGGATGAGCCGCTGGGGGTCCACGACCTCGCGCAGGATTCGGAGCTCGCGTTCGGTGGGGGGCTCGAGCTCGACGGCGCGGGAGACATCCACCGAGAACTCCATGTTGGCCAGCACCGCCTGGGGGGTGGTGCCGGGGAAAAAGGCCTCGAGGAACATTTCGCGGCTGGCCGGGTCGAAGCCCATCACCGCGAGGTTCGAGATGACCGCCGTCGGCCCGTTGCCGGCCAGCCCGGCCCGCTTGCGCCCTCCCGGGCCGTCAAGCCATCCGGGGCTGGTGAGGTAGTCCACTTTGGCGACGAACTTGCGCCGCTCGTGCTGCATGAAGATGATGGTGCGGTCGACAAAGGAGGCAACATCGGCCGCCCCGCCGCTGCCCGAGAAGCGAACCTTTGGGTTATGGTAGTCGCCGACGACGGTGGAGTTCAAATTCCCGAACTTGTCGATCTGGGCCGCACCTAAAATTCCCACCACGTGCCGGCCGGTAGTTTGGTTCTGCATCAGGGCGAAGGAATCCGCCAGCCCGGAGTTGGAGGAGGCCCCGTACATCACCCGCGAGTCCCCCACGGCCATGGGGATCTCCTCGAGTCGGGAGTCGATGGCGCCGGTTTCGAAGATGATGATGCTGTTGGGGGCGCAGATGTGCTTGGCCGCCATGGCGGCCAGCATCGAGATCCCCGTGCAGCAGAAGACGATCTCCCCGTCGTTGATCTTACGGGCGGCCGCAATGGCCATGAGCTCGCGTGCGTTGTAGTCGGGCATATCCTCCCTCGTCTCAGCGGCGCAGTCCCTTGGCGTAGCCTGTGTGCGGATCGGCCGTGATGGCGGCAATCCGCTCATCCGGGATCCGGGCGCGCTGCGCGCGATGGTCCGCAGTCCCGTGTACCCAATCCTCCAGGTAGCGCGCGTAGCGCTCATCGTCGGTCGCCGCGGTGCGGTAGTCGTTCAGGAAAGCGGGGTCGTAGTCGTAATAGCGGTAGCAGGCCGTCGGGTAGGCCCCGTGCGGAATGTGCACCACGGCATCCACGATGATGCCGGGGAGCTGGTTCAGATGGGGTTGGGCCCTGAGCTCATCGCCGTCCATCACCTCCTCGCAGGTCACGATGACGTGGCGGGCGGCCTTGGCCTGCTCAACGTCGGCGAAGGTCAACCCTTCGATTCGAGACGTCCCGTCGCGGCCGGCCTTTTGCACATGCAGGAGCGTGACATCCGGCCGAATGGCCGGCACCAGGACCACGCGCTCGGTCTCGGCCCATCCGTTGAACGGGTTGTCCATCACCACGAGCTTTTCATCCGGCAGTCGGGGGTCGGAGCGGCGCAGCGCCTCGGAGAACCCCCAGCGACGGATGATGTCGGTGCCGAGCCCGGAGCGGGTCGGCAGGAAGGGTACCCCCATCGCCCCGGCGAGGAACCGCAGGGTCATCTGGTAGTTGGAATAATCCTCGACCAGGATGGCGCGCTTTTCCACGGCCTTGCGGAAGCGGATGCAGGTCGGCGCAAACCGGCCTGTGCCGGCATAGGCGATCTCGACCCGGGCCACACAGCCCGCCCCGATGAGCTCGTCCACCCCTTGCCCGTTCGAGTGGGCGTAAAGATGCAGGTTGTTCTTGCGCCGGCGGATGATTTCGTAGACGGCCGCCATGGGGTTGCGGTTGCAGGTGAACCCGCCGATCGACAGGTGCGCCCCGTCGGGCACGAAGCGGGCCACGGCGGCCGTCAGGTCCATGAGCTTGTCGGATGAAGTGTCCACCGCGGGTACCAGCCCTCCCCCTTTGATGGCGAGCGGCCGGTTGCCCGCCCGCCGATCCGCCCCCTCATAGCAGAGTCACGGGCCGCGGGCAAATGGTAATGAGTAACGAGCAACGAGTAACGAGCAACGAGCAACGAGTAAAAAAAAAGAGGCGAAAAGGGGTGCGGGGGTATTTGACAAGCGCTGCGGGAAACTCTACAAATTTGTACATGTTTTTCAGACAAGGACACGGTGCATGACCCTTCCGACCGACAGTTTCGCCGCGGACTTCGATCCCAAGTTCAAGATCTTCCATGAGCTCATGGCGCGCAAAGTGCGGGATGTGCTGCTGGTCTCGACGCCTTACGACGCCTGGATCATGGAGGAGGACTGCCGGCTCTCGGAGCGCATCGTCAACGAGTACCGGGGCTTGAACCTGAGCAATCCGCCGCGGATCACCTGGGTGCCGACCGTCGCGGCCGCGCTGGCCGCGCTCGAGGCGAAGCGCTTCGACCTTGTGATCAGCATGCTGCCCCTCGCAGATGCGGGCGGCCTGGGCCGGATGATCAAGGCCCATGCCCCGGCCCTGCCGGTGATCCACCTGAGCCACCAGGAGACTGTCTCCACCACCGGCGGGGGGGCCGAGTTCACCAAATCCCCCGCGGTGGACCGGACCTTTATCTGGTCCGGGAACACCGACCTGCTCCTGGCGATCATCAAGAGCACCGAGGACCTCTGGAACGTCGATCTCGACGCCCGCCAGGCGGGGATCCGGGTCATCCTGCTCGTCGAGGATGCGCCGGCCTATCTCTCCTCCTTCCTGCCGCTGCTCTACAAGGAGGTGGTCTCCCAGATCCAGGCGGTGATGGAGGAGGGCTTGAACGAGGAGCACCGCCTGCTCACCATGCGGGCGCGGCCCAAGATCCTGGTGGCGGAGGACTTCGAGGAGGCGGTGCGCCTTTACAAAACCTACCAGCCCTACATCCTGGGGGTGATTTCCGATGTCCGCTTTCCCCGCAGCGGTCGGCCGGATGATGCCGCCGGGGTGGACTTTTTAAAGCGGGTCAAGCGCGAACGCTTCGACATCCCGCTGCTGTTGACCAGCTCGGACCCCTCCAACGCCCTGCGGGCGTCCGACATCCCGGCCGGTTTCGCGCACAAGCACTCTCCCGGCCTGCACGCTGAGGTGCACGCCTTTTTCAGGGACCATCTGGGCTTCGGGGATTTTGTCTTCCGCCGGCCGGACGGCACGGAGATCGGGCGGGCCGGGACCCTGCGCGCCCTGGAACGGGTGATGGCTGAGATCCCGGAAGAGTCCTTCGTGCACCACTGCAACCGCAACGACTTCTCGCGCTGGCTCTTTGCGCGCACCGAGATCACACTGGCCGATAAGGTCCGGCCGCTGCGCGATGCCGATTTCACGGATGTCGAGAGCCATCGCCGCTACCTCGTCTCCGTCATCCACTCCCGGCGCAGCCGGCGTCAGCGGGGGGTCGTGGTCAACTTTGAGGCGGGCGACTTCGACCTCGACACCGATTTTTTTAAAATCGGCAAGGGCAGCCTCGGGGGCAAAGCCCGCGGCCTGGCGTTTATGGCCAACCTGCTGACCCGCGGCGCGGAGATCCACCGCTCCTACGCGGGAATCAAACTCGGCATCCCGCAGTCGCTCGTCGTGACCACCGATGGGTTCGACGCCTTCGTCGCGGAGAACGATCTCAAGCACTTCGCCACGCACGAGGCTTCCGACGAACAGGTGGCCGCGGCATTTTTAAAAGCCTCCTTTCCCCAGGCCATCGCCGACGACCTGCGGGCCTACTTGGCCCGGATGAGCTACCCGCTCGCCGTGCGCTCCTCGAGCCTGCTCGAGGACGCCAAGTTCCGCGCCTATGCCGGCCTCTATCGCACCCTCATGCTCCCCAACGACCACCCCAGCCTCGATCTGCGCCTGAAGCAGCTCATCGCCGCCATCAAGCTCGTCTATGCCTCCACCTACTTCCAGAGCCCCAAGGCCTTTTCGCGCCGCGTGGGCCACCGCACGGAGGAGGAGAAGATGGCCGTGATCATCCAGAAGCTGGTGGGGGAGCCGTGCGGGACCTATTTCTACCCGGCGGTCTCCGGCGTGGCCCAGTCCTACAACTACTACCCGTTCGGGCCGATGAAGCCCGAGGACGGGATCGCCACCATCGCCCTGGGCCTGGGCAAGACCGTCATGGAAGGGGAGAAATCCCTGCGCTTTTCGCCCCGACACCCTCAGGTCCTGCCGCAGCGATCCACCGTGAACGACCTGATCGGGAATTCCCAGCGTTATTTTTACAGCCTGAAGTTGGGCGGGCCCTATCCGTCGCTCGGGGTCGGCGAGGAGCCCTTCCTGGAGAAGCGCGAGGTCACCGATGCGGCCGGGGAGCCCGCCCTGGCGGCGCTCGTCTCCTGGTTTCTGCCCAACGAAGGCCGGATCCGCGACAGCTTCGACCGGGCCGGCTTTCCGGTCGTGACCTTCAATCCTGTTCTCAAACAGGATCTCTTCCCCCTGGCGCGGCTTTTAAACGACGCGCTGGCCATGGGGCAGGAGGGGATCGGGAGCCCCATCGAGCTCGAATTTTCGGTGAATCTCAAACCGGCCGGGGGAGGGCCGCCCGAGTTCGCTTTTCTCCAGCTGCGGCCCATGACGGCGCGGGCCGAGCTCGTGGCAATCGAGATCCGTGAA
>JBFYWX010000179.1:0-14657 GCA_041310825.1 Desulfobacteraceae bacterium
CACCCCCACGTTGTCCCCCGCACGACCCTCGTCCAACAACTTGCGGAACATCTCCACCCCCGTGCACACCGTCTTCTGCGTCGGCCGGATCCCCACAATCTCCACATCCTCCCCGACCCGCACCACCCCACGCTCCACCCGCCCCGTCACCACCGTCCCACGACCCGAAATGCTGAACACATCCTCGATCGGCATCAAAAACGGCTTGTCGATCTCACGCTTGGGCTCCGGGATGTAAGCGTCCACCGCCGCCATCAACTCAAATATACACTTCGCCGCCTCACTCTTCGGATCCTCCGCCTCCAGCGCCTTCAACGCGCTGCCCCGCACAATCGGAATCTCTTCGCCCGGAAACTCATACTTGGAAAGCAGCTCCCGCAACTCCAGCTCCACCAACTCGATCAGCTCCGGATCGTCCACCATGTCGCACTTGTTCAAAAACACCACAATGTAGGGAACCCCCACCTGCCGCGCCAACAAAATGTGCTCCCGCGTCTGCGGCATCGGTCCATCATCGGCACCCACCACCAATATCGCACCGTCCATCTGCGCCGCGCCCGTGATCATGTTCTTGATGTAGTCCGCATGACCCGGACAGTCCACGTGCGCATAATGCCGGTTGTCCGTCTGATACTCCACATGCGCCGTCGCAATCGTGATCCCCCGCTCCTTCTCCTCCGGCGCTTTGTCAATCTGATCAAACGGCACATAGTCCGCCTTGCCCGTCAGACTCAACTGCTTGGTGATCGCCGCCGTCAGCGTCGTCTTCCCATGGTCAATGTGCCCAATCGTCCCC
This sequence comes from Desulfobacteraceae bacterium, assembly GCA_041310825.1. GTDB lineage: Bacteria > Desulfobacterota > Desulfobacteria > Desulfobacterales > SpSt-501 > SpSt-501. The sequence continues at coordinate 797 of JBFYWX010000179.1, forward strand.
ACATTCACATGCGGCTTCGTACGCTCAAACTTCTGCTTGGCCATCCGTTGCTCCTCTCCTTAAAATGCGAAGGGCATAGAAACCGGTTATGCCCTTCACGACCACACCCGTCTTTGGTCGAATGAACGTTTACCAGCGGAAGTGGGCAAACGCCTTGTTCGCCTCGGCCATCTTGTGGGTGTCCTCCCGTTTTTTCACCGCTGCCCCGCGGTTATTGGCGGCGTCCAGGAACTCCGCGGCGAGCTTCTTCGACATGCCCTTTTCCGGCCGCTGGCGCGCGTAGCTGATCAGCCACCGGAACCCCAGGGCGGTCCGCCGCGAGGGGCGGATTTCGGTCGGCACCTGGTAGGTGGATCCGCCGACCCGCCGGGATCGCACCTCGATCATGGGCCGAACGTTGTCGAGCGCCTTCTCGAAGAGTTTTACGGGCGGCTCCTTGGTTTTCTCGCCGATGATGTCGAACGACTCGTAGACGATTCCCTCGGCCGTGCTGCGCTTGCCGTCGTGCATGAGGCAGTTGATGAACTTCGCCACCAGTCGGCTGCCGAACTTGGAATCGGGGCGGATGATTCTCTCGGCGACTTCTCTACGTCTGGGCATCTTGACTCCACCGGTTGATCGTGCGCGCCCGATTCAGGGGCGCGCGGGTTGTGTTCAGGGCGCCGGCCCGGTCTACTTGGGACGCTTGGCGCCGTACTTGGACCGGCTCTGCCGGCGGTCTTCGACGCCGAGGGTGTCCAGCGTCCCCCGGACGATGTGGTAGCGTACGCCGGGCAGGTCCTTCACGCGGCCGCCACGCACGAGTACCACCGAGTGCTCCTGCAGGTTGTGGCCGATGCCCGGAATGTAGGCGGACACCTCGATCCCGGTCGTCAGCCGGACGCGGGCCACTTTGCGCAGGGCCGAATTCGGCTTTTTGGGGGTCGTGGTGTAGACTCGCGTGCACACCCCGCGCTTCTGCGGCGCCCCCTTCAAGGCCGGGGTCTTGTTCTTCTTCTTCGCGCGCGTGCGCGCGCGACGCACGAGCTGGTTGATCGTCGGCATAGTCTCCTCGTCGCGGTGAGTTTCCGATTTACAAAATCGACGATTAGTATAAGGGATTTGACACTTTGTCAAGCAATTTCTTTGCACGCGAATCCCCCGCCGCCACCGGCGGGGGCCGTCGCTACGCCGGCACCTCCACCTCCAGGTCGTCGAAGGCGGGCAGCCCGGTCCCGGCCGGGATCAGCCGGCCCATGATGACGTTTTCCTTGAGCCCCCGCAGCCGGTCCACCTCGCCGCGGATGCTGGCATCGGTCAACACCTTGGTGGTCTCCTGGAAGGAGGCCGCGGACACCCAGCTGTCGGTGCTGAGCGAAGCCTTGGTGATGCCGAGGATGAGCGGTTCGCCCACCGCCGGCCGGCAGCCGCGGGCCACGATCGCCTGGTTGATCTCTTCGAACTTGGCCCGGTCCACCTGCTCCTCCAGGATGAACTCTGAATCGCCCACGTCCATCACCTTGACGCGGCGCATCATCTGGCGCACGATCACCTCGATGTGCTTGTCGTTGATGCGCACCCCCTGCAAGCGGTAGACCTCCTGCACCTCGTCCACCAGGTACTTGGCCAGGGCCACCTCCCCCTTGATCTTGAGGATGTCCTGGGGGATGGCGGAGCCCCCGATCAGGGCCTCGCCGGCACGCACGTAGTCGCCCTCGTAGACGTTGATGTGCTTGCCGCGGGGGATCAGGTACTCCTTCTTGTCGCCCACGTCGACGGGCGTGATCGACACCTTCTGCTTGCCCTTCTTGTTGCCCTTGGAGATGGACACGTAGCCGTCGATCTCGCTCAGAACGGCGACCTCTTTGGGTTTGCGCACTTCGAAGAGCTCGGCCACCCGCGGAAGCCCGCCGGTGATGTCCTTGGTCTTGGTGGTCGCCCGGGGCAGCTTGGCCACCAAGTCGCCGGCCCTGACCTCGTCGCCCTCATCGACCAGCAAGATGGCGTTGATCGGCAGGATGTAGCGCGCAAACCCGGAGGAGGCCGGCAGCTTGGCGGTCTTGCCGTCCTTGTCCTTAATGGAAATGCGCGGGCGCTCCTCGGCGCTCTTGGACTCGATGATCATCTGGCTGGCCTTGCCGGTAATCGGGTCGACCTGCTCCTTCATGGTGCGGCCGGCGACGATGTCGCCGAACTTGACCGTCCCGTCCACCTCGGTGATGATCGGAGTCGTGAACGGGTCCCAGATCGCGAGCTGCTCGCCGGCTTTGACCTTCTGCTTGTCCTTGATGTTCAGGTGCGCCCCGTAGATGACCGGGAAGCTGTCGAGCTCGCGGCCGGTGTCGCTCAAGATGAGCATCTTCCCGCCGCGGCGGTTCATGGCCACCACCTTGCCCTCGGAGTTCTTTGCCACGCTCAGGTCGACGAACTTGACGGTGCCTTCGAGCCGCGCACGGATGTCGGCCTGCTCCACCCGTCGGCTGGCGGTGCCGCCGATGTGGAAGGTACGCATGGTGAGCTGGGTGCCCGGCTCGCCGATGGATTGGGCCGCCAGGATGCCGATGGCCTGGCCTTCCTCCACCAGCAGGCCGTGCGCGAGGTCGCGGCCGTAGCACTTGGCGCAGACTCCCTCCCGCGTGCGGCAGGTCAGCACGGAGCGGATCCTGACCGAGGTCAGCCCCGCGCCTTCGATCTTCTCGACGACGTGCTCGTCGATCTCATCGCCCGCCGTGGCGATCACCTCCTCGGTGAACGGGTCGATGATGTCCTCCAGGGCCGTGCGGCCCAGGATGCGCTCGCCCAGCACCTGGATGATCTCCCCCCCCTCCACCAAGGGTTCCAGCTCAACCCCCTGGAGGGTGCCGCAGTCGTGCTCGGTGATGACGGCGTCCTGCGAGACGTCCGCCAGCCGCCGCGTCAGGTAGCCGGAGTTGGCGGTTTTCAGCGCCGTGTCCGCAAGCCCCTTGCGCGCGCCGTGGGTGGAGATGAAGTACTGCAGCACGGAGAGGCCTTCCCGGAAATTGGCATTGATGGGCGTCTCGATGATTTCACCGGAGGGTTTCGCCATCAGACCGCGCATACCGGCGAGTTGCCGCATCTGGTCCTTGCTGCCGCGCGCGCCCGAATCGGCCATCATGTAGATGGGGTTGAAGCTCTCCTCGATCACCGGTTTGCCCTTGGCATCGAGCAGCGGCTTGCCGTCCGGCTGCAGCACCGGCATCGTTTTCATGACGTTCATCATCTCGGTGGCGACATCGTCGGTGGCCTTGGCCCAGATGTGCACGACCTTGTTGTTCTTCTCGCCTTGCGTGATCAACGCTTGGGCCCTCTGCCGGCCGATCTCGGCCACCTGGGTTTCGGCCTTCTTCAGGATCTCCCACTTGGACTCGGGGATGATCATGTCGTCGATGCAGATGGAGAGCCCACCGCGGGTCGAGTTGCGGTAGCCGATGTCCTTCAGCCGGTCGGAGAGGATGACCGTCGCCTTGGGCCCCAGGTTTCGGTAGACGTAGTCCACGAGCTGCCGCAACGCCTTCTTGTCCATGACCGTGTTGACGATGTCGAAGGGCACCGCCGGAAACTTCTTCAGCACCTCGAACAAATGGTACCCGCCGTCGGCGGCGATGATGGGGCTGAAGTAGCCGGCCTTGAGCGCGAAGACCCGGTCGACGTCCGACTCCCGGCAGTTGAGGACGCTCTTGAACTCGTTGTAGCTGAGGGTGCCGATGTGACCGTCAGACGCCCGGTCGGGCGCCTGGGACACCGCGCGCACGAGATCGACGAACGCCGCGCCCTGGGCGAGGCGTTCGGAGGCCTGCTCGGCCTCCTCCTCGGTCGCCACCATCAGGTGGCGCAGCTCGAGGATGTCCACCTTGGGGATGATGTCCCAGAGCAGCACACGCCCGACGGTGGTCTCGTAGCGCTTGCCCTGCATGCGCACGACGATCTTGGAGTGCAGCTGCACCTGCCCGGCGTCGTAAGCCGAACGCACCTCTTCGGTGTCGGCGAACACCTTGCCCTCGCCGCGCCGGCCGGTGATCCCGCGCGTCATGTAGTAGGTGCCGAGCACGATGTCCTGGCTGGGCACGATGATCGGGCTGCCGTTGGCCGGGGAGAGAATGTTGTTGGAGGAGAGCATCAGCACCCGGGCCTCGATCTGGGCCTCGACCGAGAGCGGGACGTGCACCGCCATCTGGTCGCCATCGAAGTCGGCGTTGAAGGCCGTGCAGACCAGGGGGTGCAGCTGAATCGCCTTGCCCTCGATCAGGATAGGCTCGAAGGCCTGAATGCCCAGCCGGTGCAGGGTCGGGGCCCGGTTGAGCATGACCGGGTATTCCTTGACGACCTCGTCCAGGGTGTCCCAGACCTCGGGCACCTCGCGCTCCACCATCTTTTTGGCACTCTTGACGGTGGACACCAGGCCTTTTTGCTCGAGCCGGGAGTAAACGAAGGGTTTGAAGAGCTCGAGCGCCATCTGCTTGGGCAGCCCGCACTGGTGCAGCCGCAGGTCGGGGCCGACCGTGATCACGGTGCGGCCGGAGTAATCGACACGCTTGCCGAGCAGGTTTTGGCGGAAGCGTCCCTGCTTGCCCTTGAGCGTGTCGCTCAGGGACTTGAGCGGCCGCTTGTTGGTCCCGGTGATGACCCGGCCGTGCCGGCCGTTGTCGAAAAGGACATCCACCGACTCCTGAAGCATGCGCTTCTCGTTGCGCACGATGATGTCCGGGGCCTTCAGGTCGATCAGGCGCTTGAGCCGGTTGTTACGGTTGATCACCCGCCGGTAGAGATCGTTGAGGTCGGAGGTCGCGAAACGGCCGCCCTCCAGGGGCACGAGCGGCCGCAGGTCGGGGGGCAGAACCGGGATCACGTCCATGACCATCCAGGCGGGGGAGATGCCGGAGCGGCGGAAGGCGTCGACGATCTTCAGGCGCTTGGCGAATTTCTGGCGCTTGGCGAGCGAGCCCGTCTCACGGATATCCACCCGAAGCTCGTGGTAGAGCTTTTCCAGGTCGAGCTCCTCGAGCATGGCCTGCACGGCCTCGGCGCCGATGCCGGCCACGAACTTGCTGCCGTAGGTCTCGACCGCCTCGAGGTATTTTTCGTCCGAGAGCATCTGGCCGCGGACCAAGGGGGTCTCCTTGGGGTCGAGCACGATGTAGCTGTCGAAATAGAGGACCTTCTCCATGTTTTTCAGGGTCAGGTCCAGGAGGTTGCCGATCTTGCTCGGCAGGCTCTTGAGAAACCAGATGTGGGAGACCGGGGTGGCCAGTTCGATGTGCGCCATGCGCTCCCGGCGGACTTTGGATTGGATGACTTCGACGCCGCACTTCTCGCAGATCACCCCGCGGTGCTTCATGCGCTTGTATTTGCCGCAGTTGCACTCGTAGTCCTTGGTCGGGCCGAAGATCTTGGCGCAGAACAACCCGTCGCGCTCCGGCTTGAAAGTGCGATAGTTGATGGTCTCGGGCTTCTTGATCTCCCCGTTGGACCATTTGCGGATCTGCTCCGGCGAGGCCAGGGCGATCCGGATCGCCTTGTATTTGCGGGGGTCGGTCGGTTTCGCGAAAAAGTCGTACAGTGTTTCCATGGTCCTATCCCTCTGGTGGAGACGGTTGTGGGGGCGCGTGCCGGCGAAGACGCCGACTACTCCGTGATTTGAGGGGCGTCGGTGGCCTCCAGGAGGCCGACGTCCAAGCCCAAGGATTGCAGCTCCTTGGTCATCACCCGGAAGGATTCCGGGATCCCGGGTTCGAGCACGTTCTGGCCCTTGACGATTTTCTCGTACATCCGGGTACGGCCCGCCATGTCGTCCGATTTGACGGTAAGAAACTCCTGCAGCGCATAGGCGGCGCCATAGGCTTCCATGGCCCAGACCTCCATCTCGCCCAGGCGCTGACCGCCGAACTGGGCCTTGCCGCCGAGCGGCTGCTGAGTCACCAGCGAGTAAGGCCCGATGGAGCGGGCGTGGATCTTGTCGTCGACGAGGTGGTGCAGCTTCATCACGTACATGGTGCCGACGGTGATCTTCTCGTCGAAGGGCTCCCCGGTGCGCCCGTCGTAAAGGGTCATCTGCCCGGAGCGGTCTTGGCCGGCCTCTTCGAGCAGCTGCTTGATCTCCTCCTCCTTGGCGCCGTCGAACACCGGGGTGGCCATGTGGACCCCGCCCCGGTAGTGGTCGGCAAACGCGGCCAGCTCCGCATCACTGAGACCGCTGACCACCTTTTTTTCGGCCGGACCGGAGAAGACCCGGCGCAGCTTGTCCCGCAGCTGCTTGGTCTTCTGGGCGCCGATCAGCTCGTTCAGCTGGTCGCCGAGCCCCTTGGCCGCCAGCCCCAGGTGGATTTCCAGGATCTGGCCGACGTTCATGCGCGAGGGGACCCCGAGCGGGTTGAGCACCATGTCGACCGGGCGTCCGTCTTCGAAGTAGGGCAGGTCCTCGACCGGCAGAATCCGGGAGACGACACCTTTGTTGCCGTGTCGGCCGGCCATCTTGTCCCCGACGGAGAGTTTGCGTTTCATGGCCACGTAGACCTTGACCATCTTAATCACCCCGGGCGGCAGCTCGTCCCCGCGCTCGAAGCGGCCCACCTGCTGCTCGAAGGCCAGCCGGCAGAGCTCACGCTGATCGCGGTAGCGTTCCAGGATCTCGTGGATCTGCTGGGTCATCTGCGGGTCCTTGAGGACAATGCCCTCGAGCGCCGCCAGGGAAACATCGGCCAGCATCTTGGCATCGAGCTTGACGCCGCTGTTGACCAGCACCTTCTTGCCCTTCTTGATCGGGGCGGAGACCTTCTGCCCGGCGAGCAGCTCGATCAGCTGGGAGCGCACCACGTCCTCTACCACCGCCATTTCGTCGTCGCGGTCCTTTTCCAAGCCGGCGATCTCCTCGTCCTCGATCAGCCGCGTGCGGTCGTCCTTCTCCACCCCCCGCCGCGAAAAAACCTTGGCATCGATGACCGTGCCCTGGATGCCCGGCGGGACCCGCAGCGAGGTGTCCTTCACGTCCCCGGCCTTCTCACCGAAGATGGCCCGCAAGAGCTTCTCCTCGGGGGAGAGCTGGCTTTCCCCCTTGGGGGTGATTTTCCCGACCAGGATGTCCCCGGGGTTGACTTCCGCCCCCAGGCGGATGATCCCGCTGTCGTCTAAGTTCTTGAGCGCCTCGTCGCCGACGTTGGGGATATCCCGGGTGATCTCCTCCTTGCCGAGCTTCGTGTCGCGCGCCACCACCTCGAACTCCTCGATGTGCACGGAGGTGTAGATCCCGTCGCGCACCAGCCGCTCGCTGACAAGGATGGAGTCCTCGAAGTTGTACCCGCCCCAGGGCATGAAGGCGACGGTCACGTTCTTGCCCAGGGCGAGCTCCCCCAGGTCCGTCGCCGGGCCGTCGGCGATAATTTCGCCGGCGGCGACCCGCTGGTCCTTGCGCACAATGGGCCGGTGGTTGAAGCAGGTGTTCTGGTTGGAACGGACGAATTTCGACAGGTTGAAAATGGTGACGTTCTTCTCGTTCGGGTCGCCGGTGGGCTCGTGCTTAAGCACGATGCGGCAGGCATCGACGTCCACCACCTCCCCGTCGCGCGGGGCGACGATGGTCACCCCGGAATCCTTCGCGACGACGCCCTCGATGCCGGTGCCCACCAAGGGCGCCTCGTTCAGCAACAGCGGCACGGCCTGCCGCTGCATGTTGGAGCCCATGAGGGCCCGGTTGGCGTCGTCGTTCTCCAGGAAGGGAATGAGGGAAGCCGACACGCTCACGAGTTGGTTGGGAGAGATGTCCATGAGCTGGATCGTGTTGCGGTCCATCATCATGAATTCACCCGCCACCCGGGAGGTCACGAGCGGGTTGGCGAACTGGCTCTTCTCGTTGACCGGCGCGTTGGCCTGCGCGATGGGCAGATCTTTCTCCTCGAACGCATCCAGAAACTTCACCTCCTCGAGCACCCGAGCGTGGTCCACCACCCGGTAAGGGGTTTCGATGAAGCCGTAGTCGTTCACGCGCGCATACGTGGAGAGCGACACGATCAGGCCGATGTTGGGACCCTCCGGAGTTTCGATAGGGCAGATGCGCCCGTAGTGGGAGGGGTGCACGTCGCGCACCTCGAAGCCGGCACGCTCGCGGGTGAGACCGCCCGGCCCCAGGGCGGAGAGCCGCCGCTTGTGGGTGGTCTCGGAGAGGGGGTTGGTCTGGTCCATGAACTGGGAGAGCTGGCTGGTGCCGAAAAACTCCTTGACCACGGCCGACACCGGTTTGGGGTTGACCAGGTCGTGGGGCATCAGCGCATCGACCTCCTGCAGGCTCATGCGCTCCTTGATGGCCCGTTCCATGCGCACCAGGCCGATGCGGTACTGGTTCTCCAGCAGTTCCCCGACGGCCCGCACCCGCCGGTTGCCCAGGTGATCGATGTCGTCCACCACCCCCTGGGTGTCCCGCAGTTCGATCAGGGACTTGGTGGTCAGCAGAATGTCCTCCTTGCGCAGGATGCCGAGATCGGGAGCGCTGGTGACGCCCAGGCGCTGGTTGATTTTGAGCCGCCCCACACCGGAGAGATCGTAGTAGTTGCTTTTCGAAAAGAGGTTGTCGATGAATTCCTGGGCCACTTCGGGCGTGGCCGGGTTCCCCGGCCGCAGCCGGCGGTAGATGTCGATCAGCGCCTCCTCCTTGGAGTCCACCTTGTCCAGGAGCAGGGTCTTGCGGATGGAATCGCTGTTGGACTGCGCGTCGATGAAAAGGATCTCGAACTCGGCGACGCCGGCGCTCGCGAGGCGGTTGAGGCTCTCCTCGTCCACCACGTCGTTGGCCCGCACGAGCAGCTCCCCCGTTTCCGGGTGATGGATCGCGCCGGCATAGGCGCGCCCGTAGATCTCCTCCACGTTGATCGGCACCTTCTCGGCGCCGAGGGCTTTCAGCCGCTTCAGGATGCGGGCGTTGTAGGGGCGGCCTTTTTTCAGCAGGACCTCGCCGGTTTCAGTGTCCTTGATGTCCCGGCTGGCCCGCTGGCTCCGCAGCAACTCCTCGTGGAAGGCCTTGTGATAGCGCTTGCCCTCGACGATCACCTTCTCCCGCCGGTAGAAATAGGCCAGCAGGTCCTCGGCCGAATAACCGAAGGCCTTGAACAGGGTGGTGATCGGGAACTTGCGGCGCCGGTCGATGCGGATGTAGACGATGTCCTTGGGGTCGATCTCCATGTCGATCCAGGAGCCGCGCACCGGGATGATCCGCGCACTGTAGATGATTTTGCCGCTGGAGTGGGTTTTGCCCTTGTCGTGGTCGAAGAACACCCCGGAGGAGCGGTGCAGCTGGCTGACCACCACCCGTTCGGTGCCGTTGACGATGAAGGTGCCCTTGGCGGTCATGAGCGGGATGGTGCCGAAGTAGATCTCCTGCTCCTTGATATCCCGGATGGTGGAGGCGCCCGATTCGGAATCGACATCGTAGACGACCAGCCGCACAGTGATGCGCACCGGGATCTCAAAGGTCATGCCGCGATGGATGCACTCCTCGATGGTGTGCTTGATCTCGCCGAAGCGGTAGGAAACGAACTCCAGCGAGGCACTGCCGGTGAAGTCCTTGATCGGGAAAACCGACTTGTAGACCGCCTGCAACCCGATCTCCTCGCGCTTTTCGTGCGGGACGTCCATCTGCAGGAAGCGGGCGAACGAGTCGCGCTGCATTCCGATCAGGTCGGGGATGTCGACAATTTTGGCGATCTTGCCGAAATTCTTGCGAATGCGCTTGCTGGTCATAAGTCTTCCGGACATGGCATCTCCACCGCGTCGTTGGTGTTAGAACTCCTGAAATGATGGCGGACAGATGGTTGGATGGGGCTGTGACGTCCGTGGGATGCCGCCCCCGCCCCCCGGGCGGGGGCGCACCGGGGGCAGCAGGCCACGGGGTTGGGTCGACCGTTACTTGATCTCCACGGTGGCGCCGGCTCCATCGAGCTGGGCCTTGATCTTCTCGGCATCGGCTTTCGACACGCCCTCCTTGACGGGCTTGGGCGGGGTCTCCACCAGGTCCTTGGCCTCCTTCAGGCCGAGCCCTGTGATGGCGCGGACTTCCTTGATGACGTTGATCTTTTTTTCGCCGTGGGCGATCAGAATGACGTCGAACTCGGTTTTCTCCTCGACCGGCGCCGCGGCGGCCGCCGGGCCGGCCGCCATCATGGCCATGGGGGCCGCGGCGGAAACGCCGAATTTCTCTTCGAGCTCCTTGACGAACTGCGACAGTTCCAAAACGGACATGTCTGAAATGAATTGCACCACATCTTCCTTGCTAACGTTAGCCATTTCTTCCTCCGGGTAAGTGAATATCGAAAAAGGTGAATGTCGTGTTGTAAGCCCCCGCACCCCTGCGCCGGCCCGGGCCCCTCTATGCGGCCGCCGCCGTTTCGGTGGAGGCCTTCTTTTCCTTGACGGCGTTGAGGACGTTCAGCAGGCCGCGCGGAACGGCGGACAGGACCCGCACCAACGCGGTCGGCCCTCCCGCCATCACGCAGAGGAGCTGGCCGAGCAGCACCTCCCGCGGGGGAAGATCCGCCAGCGCCTTGATGCCGTCCGGGTCGATCAGCTTGCCTTGCAGAACCCCGGCCCGGACCGCGAAGGTCTTGCTGTCCGAGGCGAACTTAGTCAGGATCTGGGCCGGCGCCACCGGGTCGGCGTAGCCGATCGCGACCGCGCTCGGCCCCTGGAAATGACCCCGGAGCACGGCGATGGGGGTGTCTTGCGACGCCCTTACCATCATGGTGTTCTTGACTACTTTGTAGTCGACTCCCGCCAGTTTGAGCTTGCGCCGCAGCTCACTCATGGCCGGCACATTCAGCCCTTTGTAGTCGGTGAGGATCACCACGCTGGCCTTGGCGAAACGCTCGGTCAGGTCCTGAACGATCTGTTGTTTATCTTCCAGTTTCAATGTCGTTATCACCTCCTCCTGATCTCTGTGCAACCGGAGGCCGGGATGCTCGCAGCATCCAGCAGGTCCTCTGTCTCGGCAGGCCGGCACGCAGGGTGCCGATTAAACATGGTGCATCTCAGTGCCTACGGTCTTTGACAGATTAGTAAGTTTCTCTTATTTGGCGACATCCTTGACCATGGCGGTGTCGATCTTGACCCCGGGGCCCATGGTCGTCGAGATGGCGATCCCCTTTAAATAGGTCCCCTTGCTGGCGGAGGGTTTCATCCGCAGGATCGTTTCCAGAAACGCCGAAATGTTCTGAACGAGTTTTTCGACCCCGAAGGAGACCTTCCCGACCGGGACGTGCACGATGCCGGCCTTCTCCACCCGGAACTCGATCTTCCCGGCCTTGAGCTCGTTGACCGCCCGGGCCACATCGAAGGTGACCGTACCGCTCTTGGCGTTCGGCATGAGGCCGCGCGGGCCCAGAATTTTCCCGATCTTGCCGACCGCCCCCATCATGTCGGGAGTGGCCACGACCTTATCGAAATCAAACCACCCGCCCTTGATCTTCTCGACCAACCCGTCGTTGCCGATAAAATCGGCCCCGGCATCCTGGGCTTCCTTTTCCTTTTCGCCCTTGGCAAAGACCAGGACGCGCACCGATTTGCCGATCCCGTTGGGAAGCACCACCGAGCCCCGCACCATCTGGTCGGCGTGCCGCGGGTCCACCCCCAGCCGCACGGCCACGTCCACGGTTTCGTCAAACTTGGCAAAGGAGGATTCCACCGCCATCTTGACGGCTTCGGGCACCCCCAAGCTGGCGGCGGCCCCGGTTTTTTGTCTGGCGTCCTTGTATTTCTTACCCCGTTTTGGCATTTTCGCTTAACTCTCCTTGTGTCATCGCGCCGATTGCAGCGGTCAGTGCGCGGCGTGCGCCGCCCATGGCTCTTCAGCCCACCTCGATCCCCATGCTGCGCGCCGTGCCTTCAACGATGCGGCAGGCGGCGTCCAGGTCGTAGGCGTTCAGGTCTACCATTTTCAATTTGGCGATCTCCTCCAGCTGCTGGCGGCTGATTTTGCCCACTTTTTCGCGCTTGGGGTCCTTGGCACCCTTGGCAATCTTGGCGGCCTTCTTCAACAGGACAGCGGCCGGGGGGGTCTTGGTCACGAAGGTGAACGAACGGTCCTGGTAGATCGTGATCACCACCGGAATGATCATGCCTGCCTCGCTGGCCGTGCGCGCGTTGAACGACTTGCAGAAATCCATGATATTCACGCCGTGCTGGCCCAGCGCCGGACCGATCGGCGGGGAGGGATTGGCCTTGCCGGCTTCCACCTGCAGTTTGACGAATGCCATCACTTTCTTTGCCATGAGTGTCCTTCTCTCCTAATCTCGATCGGCGCGGCGTTACCGGCCGGCAGCGCATCCCGCCCGGTGTCGGTGCGCCCGCACCGCTTCAGAGTTTCTGAACCTGCACGAAATCCAGCTCCACCGGGGTCGCCCGCCCGAAAATGCTGACCAGCACCTTGATCTTGCCCTTCTCGGGATTGACCTCGTCCACCGTTCCGTTGAAATTGGTGAAGGGTCCGTCGATGACCCGGATGTCGTCCCCGATCTCGAAGAAGTACTTGGGCTGGGGCTGGCGCTTGCCGGCCTCCATGCGGTGGATGATCTGCTCGGCTTCGGCCTCCGAAATCGGGGTCGGTTTCTGACGCCCTCCCAGGAAACCGGTGACCTTGGCGGTGTTGTTCACGATGTGCCAAGTTTCGTCATCCAGCTCCATCCGCACGAGGATGTAACCGGGATAGAATTTGCGCGACGAGGTCTTGCGCTTGCCCTTGACCAGCTCGACCACCTCTTCGGTCGGCACGATCACCTCCCCGAATTTCTCCGGGTGGGCGGAGGTGGCGATCCGGTCCTCAAGCGAGGCCTTGACCTTGTTTTCGAATCCCGAATAGACGTGAACCACATACCATCTGAGCGCCACGGGTGCCTCTCCTCCCGTTAACGAAAAATGAGCCCCACGATACCGGCGAGCCCCATGTCGACCAGTCCGAGGAACAGGGAGATGATCAGAACCAATACAAGCACCACCGCGGTGGATCCCAGGGTTTGCTTGCGCGTCGGCCAGGTGACCTTTTTCAGCTCGGTTCTGACTTCCCGCAGAAATTGAACCGACCGCGTCCAGAAGGTGTCCGCGGGCGGGGCCGAGGCCACCGGCAGAGCCGGCACCGGGGCCTTGCGGGGCGCCGCCGCATCAGCCGCCGCGCCTCCGGGGCTACCGGATGCGGTCTCGCTCCCGGACTCCGAGGAGGAGACCTCGTCGTTCTGCCGTTTCCTCTTTTTCAGGCCGACCGGCTTTTTGCGAAGTATGCGTCCCATGCGTCTCCCGAACCGAGAATTTTCCGCCGACAGCAGCGGCCGGCCGCTGGCCGACCCCGACCAACCGGAGCTTCCCGTGATGAAAAGTGGCAGGCCAGGAGGGATTCGAACCCCCAACACCCGGATTTGGAGTCCGATGCTCTACCGTTAGAGCTACTGGCCTGCAGGTACCGGTCCCAACCCTTTTCGGCATGCGACCCGGCGTCCTTCGACGGGCGGCCGCCGTGCTCGCTTTGGCCGGGGAGAGGGCGGGGGGCCGGCAGCGTCGGACTACTTGGTTTCCTTGTGAGCCGTGTGCTTGCGGCAGAAACGGCAGTATTTGGAAAACTCAAGCTTGTCCGGCGTCGTGCGCTTGTTTTTCGTCGTGGTGTAGTTGCGCTGCTTGCACTCGGAACAGGCAAGCGTGATCATCACTCTCACGGCATCTCTCCTTATATACTACGCGATGACTTCGGAGACGACGCCGGCACCCACCGTGCGGCCACCCTCCCGAATCGCAAAGCGCAGCTCCTTCTCCATCGCGATCGGCGTGATCAGCTCCGCGCTGATCGCCACGTTGTCCCCCGGCATCACCATCTCCACCCCTTCGGGCAGCTGCAACACCC
>JBFYWX010000218.1:0-2723 GCA_041310825.1 Desulfobacteraceae bacterium
ACGACAAACGGGCTTCCTTGCCCAAAGGCATCCTCGGCCTTGTTGATGAGGCGGCCTGCGCACACTTTATCCAGCGCCTTTAACACATCCGCCACCGTGGCGAGTTTGTGTGACATGAGTGCTTCCTCCTTGACTTTCCGGCGGCCCGGGCATCCGCGGTGAAGCACCGCCGGCGGGAGATCGTTTATTTTAGGCCGGGGACAGGGGATTCGTCATAAAGGTCAAAAAACTTCCTGATGACCTCAGCGGGAGCGGGCTTGGTCACAAGGCTGACCACGATGAAAAGAATCACTCCCAGGATCATGGCCCAGACTCCGTTGTGGATTCCCTTGACCGGCATGACGATGGCCTTGGTCCAGAGCAGGATCAGAAACGCCTCAGACGCCAGCATCGAGACGATGGCACCCGCCTTCGTTGCCCGCTTCCAGTACAGCCCTCCGGCCAAGACGACCAGCACCTGAAGCATGATCGGTCCCGAGGCTTCGATCAGCAACCCAACCAGTGTTTTGGGGCCCCAGAAAACAAAGGCCAGAGAAAAAGCCACGACAACCACGGTGACGATCCGGCTGACGGTAGACATCCGAGCCCCGGTGGCGCCCGCGGGGTCGAAAAAACGAATCCACAGATCCCGCACCAGTATCGAGGAGATGCTGAGAACCATGCCGGAGACGGTGGACATGATAGCGGCAAGGATCGCAAGCAAAATGACCACTGCCATGGCCGGCGAGAGCAGCTCGTTCATCATCATCGGGAAGACGAGATCGGCATTCTTCAGGTCCGGGAATTGAATCCGGCCTGCAAGACCGATGAAAACGGGCGGGATATTGACGAACAGGGCCGAAAGCGGGAAAATCACGGCGAGTGTTTTGACGGTTTTGAGGCTGCGGGTGGCATACATGCGCTGGGAGATCTGCGGCCACGCGAACCCGCCCATGCCGATGACCATGCAAGTGGTAAGGACCATCATGGGCGACCAGATTCCCGCCGGACCCGGAAACTGGGTGAGGGCGGGGTTCAAGGCCGTGGCCTTGGCAATTATCCCGCCGAAACCGCCGCCCACCTTGTGTACGATGACCCACGTCGCCCCCAGCATTCCCACCAGCATGATGATGGCCTGGATGGCATCGTTGTAAATGACGGATCGAAATCCTCCCAGCACCACGTAAACGAGCACCACCAGTGTGATGTAAGTGAGGCCGGTCTCGAACGATATCATGCCCTTGGTGACGCCCTGCAGGGTCAGTCCGGCTCCTCGGATCTGAAGCCCAATGTACGGGAGCAGAGAGGCCACGCTGATAACCATGGCGATGATGCAGACCGCATTGGAGCGGTAGCGCTCGGCAAAAAGATCCGTCGCATTGATGAAACTGAACTTCTTGCCCACCGCCCACATCCGGCTGCCGATGAAATACATGCACGCGGCATTGAGCACAATATTGCCGGTGATGCCGAAAAAAGACACTCCGTTGCGATAGTAAGCTCCCGGAAGGCCGATGTACGAGAAGGCGCTGAAGAGCGTCGACCAGGTGGCGCACAGGACAAAAAAAAGGCCCAGGGTTCGACCGCCGAGGAAGAAGTCCTCCATGCTGGGACGCCGGGCCTTGCCGAAACCCCAAAGACCGATCGCGAAGCAAACCAGCGTATAGAGCGCAACCCCTACATAGACGATGGTCGGGTTCATGGTTTCACCTCCTTCTTCAGACTGCGAAGGAAGTCCTCTTCATCCTCGATCCGACCGTGAAAGCGAGTGCAAAATGCCACAATACCAAGAACGACCACAAACCCAAGTTGAACCAGGATCAGGTAAAACATGGGGGCCGGAAGAAAGCCAAGGTATACCGGTTCTCCGACCTTCTGCCAGGGACACGAGAGACCGATGAGGAGCAGGACATAAATGGCCGATAAAACCCATTTTGCACCTTTGCCCATAATCCACCTCCGTTTTGTCGTGAGTTCAATTAACTGGCCCGATCATTGGCCCACAATGTCTTCCTGTCCCGCGCGGCGGCCTCAGGGCTGCGCTGTAGACGGCTTATTAATCGTCTCGAAATTGAATTGACATGGTTCGTAAAATCTCTCCCTTGCCCCTCTTTGCTAAAGAGGGGTTCCCCTCCCTTTGAAAAAGGGAGGCTGGGAGGGATTTTCAGACATTGTCCTGACAAAATTATGAGACCCTTAATTATGAGACCCTTAATAAGGATGGACCGAAGAAAAAGCGCCTCAGCGGCCCGCGAAGATGCCGCTCAACCCTGCTGCCCCCACCCGCTGTGCGATCTGCGTCGGGTCGGTGCTGTACAGCCCCCTGTCCTTCATCCGCTCAAAAAAGACCGATCCGGAAAAGGTGTACTTGAGTCCGAGCAGGCCCTCGTCTCTCATCTGCTGCCTTACGAAGCGGATGGCATCACCCACTGCCAGCGATTCCGGGAGCATGAGGAGCTTCTCCCCGCGCCCCCATTTGACCGCGTTGTAACCGGCCAGAGCGCCGGTGCAGATCGCCTCGGTGTGGCCCACGAGCAGCCCGGCCTTCTCCCCTCCGCAGAACAGGTTGGCCACCGCCTCCACTTGCAGGGCGTCGTCCCGTGGTGCCATGCCCACGTAACGGATCGAATTGCCGATCCCACCCGCATAGGGGTCCTCGTAGCGCGCATTCTCGAAGCCCGGGATGGCCCGCAGCAGCTCAAGCGGGAAAAACGGGGTCATCAGCTTGGCGTGGCCGGTGTCGA
>JBFYWX010000224.1:0-2564 GCA_041310825.1 Desulfobacteraceae bacterium
GCTGCGGCACCTGGCGTCTATTGGGCGGGAAAAAGGGCTTGCCCGGTTCGAGGCCGAGGTGCTCCCGGAAAACAAAGCCATGCTCACCGTGTTTGAACGCAGCGGGCTGCCCGTGACAAAGGCGTATGAGGGGGGAAGCCTGCATGTGACGCTGTCGCTCGCGGAGGGTGGCGCCTGATCACCGATATCCGCAGCGACAGGCACGGCCCGCTTCATGCGAACGGACGATCATAGGCCCGCCGTCGATTTTGGCGAAAGGAGATTTCCATGGCCAACGCCATTGTGGTGCTCAACGCGGGGTCGTCGAGCATCAAGTTTTCACTGTTTCTCGAAAAGAACGGGACCCTGGAGGCCGACATCCGGGGGCAGGTCGAAGGGCTTTACACAAACCCGCGCTTCGTTTCCAAGGCGCCCGACGGTTCGGTGAAAGCCGAAAAATCCTGGCCCGACGGCGTCGCTCTTGGCCATGACGAGGCGCTCGACCATCTGGTCGGGCATCTGCGCTCCGAGCTCTCCGACGACCGCCTGATCGGCATCGGGCACCGGGTGGTGCACGGCGGCCTGGCCTACACCCAGCCGGTTCGGGTGGATGCGGAGATCCTGAAGGTCCTGGAAACCTTCGCGCCGCTGGCGCCCTTGCATCAGCCCCACAATCTGGCCCCGATTCGCCGCGCCCTGGCGCGCATGCCCGAGCTGCCGCAGGTGGCCTGCTTCGATACGTCTTTCCACCGCAGCCAGCCCGAAGTGGCCCAGATGTTCGCCCTGCCGGCCGAACTGCGCGAGGCGGGGGTCCTGCGCTACGGGTTTCACGGCTTGTCTTACGAGTATATCGCCTCGGTCCTGCCCGACATCGCGCCAAAGGCGGCAAAGGGCAGGTGCGTCGTGCTGCACCTGGGCAACGGGGCGAGCATGTGCGCCCTGGCGGCCGGGCGGAGCCTTGCCAGCACCATGGGGTTTACGGCGGTTGACGGGCTGCCGATGGGCACGCGCAGCGGCGCGCTCGACCCCGGCGTGATCCTGTATCTCATGGACCAGCGCGGGATGAACGCCCGCGCAATCGAAAAACTGCTTTACACCCAGTCGGGACTGCTGGGCGTATCGGGCATATCCAGCGACATGCGCACGCTGCTGGCCAGTGCCGAGCCGTCGGCCAAGCTGGCCGTCGACCTTTTCATTTACCGCATCCGCCGCGAGCTCGGCTCGCTATCGGCGGCGCTGGGCGGGCTGGATGCCATTGTGTTTACCGGGGGTATAGGGGAAAACGCCGCGGCCATCCGCAGCCGCGTTTGCCGGGACGCCGCCTGGCTGGGGGTCGCAATCGATGAGGCGGCCAACGCCGGCGGCCGGGGGTGCATCAGCAGCGGCGCAAGCCGCGTCGCGGTGTGGGTCGTCCCGACGAATGAGGAATTGATGATTGCGCGCCACACCCGGCGCCTGCTTGCAACGAAATTAGGAGAATTCAAATGAAAACAGATGTGCCGCGGCCTATTCTCAAAGACAAAAAGGCCCTGGTGGTCGGCATCGCCAACGAGCACTCGATCGCCTACGGCTGCGCCAGGGCGTTTCGCGAGTTGGGGGCCGATTTGGCGCTCACCTATCTCAACGACAAGGCCAAACCGCATGTCGCGCCCCTGGCGAAGGAACTGGAGGCGGCGCTGCTCCTGCCGATGGATGTCGCCAGGCCCGGTGAGCTGGAAGCCGTGTTCGAGCGCATCACGCGGGAGTGGGGGCGTCTGGACATCCTCGTGCACTCCATCGCGTTCGCACCCAAGGAGGACCTGCAGGGTGGGCTGCTGAGCTGCTCCGCCGCCGGCTTCTCGGTGGCCATGGACATCTCCTGCCACTCTTTTATCCGCATGGCGCTTCTGGCGGCGCCGCTGATGAAGGACGGCGGGACGCTCTTCGCCATGAGCTACCACGGGGCGCAGAAGGTGGTGCCCAACTACAACGTGATGGGGCCGGTCAAGGCGGCCCTGGAGGCGGTCTGCCGCTACCTGGCCTACGAACTCGGGCCCCGCAAGATCCGTGTGCACCCGATCTCGCCGGGCCCGCTCAAGACGCGGGCTGCCTCGGGGCTCAAGGACTTCGATCGGATGCTGAACGATGCCGTCGAGCGCTCGCCGGTCGGTGAGCTGGTGGACATCATGGACGTGGGTTTCACCTGCGCCTTCCTGGCGACGCCTTTCGCGCGGCGCCTCACCGGCCAGACCGTGTATGTCGACGGCGGCGCCAATATCATGGCCTGAGCCGGGCGCCGGTGCTTGGCGCCGGCTTGCAATCGGTTTTCGCGGTCCACAGACAAGGAGACTCACATGAAAGAGACGAAGAACATCAATCCAATCCTGGGCTCCAATGACCTGATCGCATATCTGGTCGACGCCGGACAGCGGACGGTGCTTTACTGGGACGTGATGCGCCGGCGCGGCAACCAGTACCTGGAACGCATGGCCGAGAAGGTCCCCCATGTGCTGCAATTCGACCATCACCTGATCCTGGACGGCCGGACCCTGCCCCGGCCGGTGAATTACGGCATCATCAAGATCGACCCGCCCGAGGGGACCGTC
>JBFYWX010000294.1:0-7346 GCA_041310825.1 Desulfobacteraceae bacterium
GGGAGGAGGTTCGGCGGGAGGCCGAAGCCATGCTGAAGACCTATGGCCGGCCGCGGCCTGCCGGGAGGGCCTCGGGCGGGTAAGGGAAAATCCCCCCGGCCCCCCTTTTTCAAAGGGGGGAAAAAACCGCGGCCATGCGGTTCGATGGAACCGCGATCGGATCGCGGCTGGAACTTCCACCTAAAAACGACACTCTGTTACCCGTTTCGCGGGGCTGCCCGCCTCCAGGCACGCAGAGCCGCTCCTCAAGTTCCGCAGGAGCGGCTCCTCCAACCTTCTTTTACGCCAGCTCCACGGTGGCCTCGCGCATCAGGCGGCCGATCGGCATTTTCTGGGGGCAGCGCGCCTCGGCCGCGCGGTAGTCGAGCCGGGCCATGAGGACGCGGGTCTCGGCCGGCAGGGCGTTGAACCGGCGGCGGGCGAACTCCCGGCGGCCGTAGCTGCGGCAGTACATGAGGTAGCGCATGACCCGGCCGACCGGCACCGCGGCGGGCAGCGCGCCCTCGCAGATGTCGGTGCAGCCGGCGCAGTAGCCGGGGGCCCCGGCCAGGGCCCGGTGTCCGAGCGCGTTGCGCTCATCGGCGCTGAGCCGGGTGCGGTTGCGGGCGGCCGCCGTGTTCTGGGATAGGAGCGCCATGGTGGGCATCTGGGAGCAGATGCTCGCGATCTGCGGGTTTTCCCAGACGGCCTTGAGCTTGGCCTGGCCCTCGGTGTAGCCGCCCTGCAGGAAACGGCCTCCCAGCGTGAGCTCCTCGGCCGAGCTCGTCAGCACCTGGCCGCCGCCCTGGGTCTTCATGGCCGTAAGCCCGATGCCGGCCTTGGTGCAGGCATCCACCGCCCGGCGCATGCGGTCGGTGTGCATCAGGCGGTAGTTGTAGGTCATCATGATCCCGTCGATCCAGCCGAGCTCCGCCGCTCCGAGCAGGCACTCCTCCATGTTGCTGTGGGTGCTGAAGCCGAAGAAGCGGATCTTGCCGTCGGCCTTGGCCTTCTCCCCCCAGCGCTGCCGGTCCTTGTCCATGCTGGAGATGTTGCGGATGGCGTGCACGAAGAAAAGGTCCACGTGGTCGGTCTGCATCCGCTCCAGGGAGAGATCGAGATGGTCGCTCATGCCCTTGACGGTCCAGGCCGTGGACTTGGTCACGAGGAAGACCGACGTGCGGTCCTCGGGGTACTTCGCGAAATACTTCCCGATCCCGAGCTCGCTGTTGCCGCCCTCGTAGGAGTTGGCGGTGTCCCAGTAGGTGACCCCCCACTTGAGCGCCTGGCGCATCATGAGCTGGTTGTTGGGGATGTCGAACATCCCGCCCAGGGAGAGGATGGCCACCTGGACGCCGGTCTTGCCGAAGGGCCGGGTCGAGACGCGCTCCGGTTCCTGGGCGGCGAGGGCTGCGGGAAAGGCCGATGCCGCCAGCAGCCCGGCACCGGCCGCCCCGGTGGTCTTCAAGAATTCCCGCCGCGAGTAGTCGCGTTTGGTGTCGGTCATGAGGGGTACCTCCTATAGAAGAAAGGTTCACGGTTAAATGATGCATGGGTCCAAGGGTTCGAGGGTTAAGATGCAAGGGGCCAAGGGAACGGATAAGGACGGATCCTCTGTTTTTGAGTCTTTACTCATGATTTTGAACTCCGACTCCAACTTTCATTTTCTCGTTACTCGTTACTCGTTACTCGTTGCTCGTTGCTCTGACCTCGGCTCTATCCCCTCGCCCCCTTTTTTCATAGCACCATCCGGTGGTGCGGGTTGCGGGTCTCGTTCTCCGCGCTCACCCGGATGGCCCGCAGGCCTAAGACCGGGCACTCGTGCTCGCAGACCCCGCAGCCGATGCAGCGGTTGGGGTCGATATAGGGCTGCTGGAGCCTGATCTGGATCGCAACCCGGCTGCCGGCCGCCGGCGGCGGAAGGGTGCCGTCGGCGGGCGCGAGCTCGATGTGACGCGCCGAGTTGGCCGTAATCCGCCTCCGGGGGCCGCCCTCGACGGCGAGGTAATAATCGCCGGTTCCGAGCCGCAGGCCGTCGAGGGGCTCTTCGGTCAGGGTGATGTGGGCGGGCGCCGCGACGGCCACGACCGCCGGCGAGGGGAGCCGGAGGTCGGCAAAGACCTCCCGCACCACGATGGCCTTGGGGCTGACCGGGCAGTTCTCCTGGCAGACGATGCAGGGTTTGTCGTTGGCCCAGGGCAGGCAGCGGCCGCGGTCCACGAAGGTCATGCCGATGCGGACCGGTCCCTTTTCCGCGAACGCCCCCCGGCCCATGCGCTCCTCGAGGCGGATCGGGCGGATGGCGGCCGTGGGGCATAGATTCCCGCAGGCGATGCAGTTGTGCTGGCAGCCGCTGGTTCCGATGCGGAAGTTGAGCCGCGGGGTCCAGAGCCCCTCGATCCCGGCCTCCAGCCCGGCCGGGTGCAGGACATTGGTCGGGCAGACCCGCATGCACTGGCCGCACTTGATGCAGCGCGCGAGGAACTCCTCCTCGGCCAGGGCCCCGGGCGGCCGGATGAGGGAGGGGTTCCAGTTGGGGCCGGTGAATCCGCCGATCCGCATGAAGGGGGCGGCTGCGAGTCCGGAGACGGTTGCGGCCATGAACCCCCGGCGCGCGAGATCGGGCGGCAGCAGGATCTCCCCCGCGGCGGAGGCCTGCGGCCGATAGGCGATGGCCGCATGGCGGCACTGATCCAGGCAGTTGAGACACATGACGCACTCGCTGGCCCGGATCTTTTCGGTCGGAGCACAGGCGCCTTCACAGTCTTTTTCGCACAGGCGGCAGCCGGTGCAGGCCTCCTGCAGCCGCCCGATGCGCCAGACCGACCAGCGGCTCAAAAGCCCCAGAAGGGCCCCCAGCGGGCAGACGTAGCGGCAGTAGAACCGCGGGGTCTTTAAGTTGAGGAGGAGCGCAGCGAGAAATACGCCCCCGATCAGCCAGGCCCCTTCGTAGAAACGCGGCTGCGGCGAGGGACCCCACCCCAGCCGGTCGGCGAGCGGCATCAGGATCAGGTTGACCGAGCGGTGGGCGAGCGGCAGCGGGTCGAGGAGACCGGTCTGGAGCGAGCCGGAGGAGAGCCACCCCCCCGGCACGAGGAGGCTCGCCGCCAGCATGAAGCAGAGGATGTAGTACTTGACCGCCTGGGCCGGGTGGGGGCGGTTCAGGGTCAGCCGGGCGGCGAGGCGCCGGCCGCGCCGCCCGAGCCAGCCGATGAACTGGTGCATGGCCCCGAAGGGGCAGATAAAGCCGCAGAAGACCCGGCCGAAGGCGAGCGTGAGGCCGATGGTGGCAAGCCCCCAGAGCAGGCCGGAAAAAAGCGTGCGGGTGGCGAGCAGGGTCCCGATCCCCGTCAGGGGGTCGAGCTCGAGCAGCCAGTTGACCGGCCAGCCCCTGAGCTGCCACCAGCGCTCCCCGAGAGTCGCCGCGACGCAGAACCAGATAAAGAGCGCGAAGAAGAAGATCTGGCTGATGCGCCGGGCGGTGACGATCCTCATGCCGCCACCTCGACCGGGTTGAGCGAGCGGTAGTCCGCCGTCCCCGCGCCCAGGGCTTCCGCCTTGGCGATGAACGGCAGATCCGCGGGGCGCTTGTCGAGCAGGGCGGCGCCCCAGGCATCCACCGCCACATGGTCGGTGCCGGCGATCAGGGTGTGGGTCTGCCGGAGGTCCGCCAGCGAGCCGCCCGTGGGGCCGTTGGTCATCATGGTCGTGGTCCCGTCCAGGACCACGAAGGTCGGCTTGACCATCACGGCCAGCTCGGCGATCAGGGTGTGGACGTCCTGGTGGAAGATGTTGCGCCGGCCGCCCAGAAGCCCGTACCAGTTCTTCATCGTCATCGAAGCCCCGCTGCGGTGATGGTCCTTGACCGGGGCGAGGCCGATCAGCTTCGTGGCCCGGGCGAGCGGGCCCACCAGGACCGGCCAGTTGCGGATCAGGCGGGCGTCCTTGAGCGTGATCTCCCGGAAAAGCCCCTCGGCGGGAAGCACCACCTGGGCCCCCGCGGCGCGGGCCGCCGGACCGATCCCGCTCAGCGCAAAGCAGCTCGCCGGGTCGTTGATGGGGTTGTCGGTCACGATGACCGAAGCGGCCCCGGCCGCGAGACAGAGCCGCGTGAGCGCGGTGACGAGATCCGGGTGGGTGGTGGCCGAAAGGACCGGGGGCGAGGCGAAGGCGGCGTTCACCTTCAGGACCACGCGGTCGCCCTTTTGAATGAACGCGCCGATTCCGCCGATGGCCTCGAGCGCCAGGGCGAGGCTGCGTGCGCGCTCGTGCCCCCGGGCGATCGCGATTTTGCGGCCGGCGGCCGGGACCGAGAAGTCGGGCAGCTCCGCGTGCTCCCCTCCCGTCCGGGCCGGTCCGGGGCCGGCGGGGTCGCGGCTGAGATAGCCGACGGCCCCGGCCGTGACCAGGATCGCACCGGCCTTGGTCGCCCGGGTGAGAAATTCGCGGCGGCTGACGGGGTCAGCGGGCGGCATGCGGGGCCTCCTTCAGCGCGGCGGCCAGCTCGCGCGCGAGCTCCAGGGCCAGTTCCCGGTCGTCGGCCTCGTGCACGCCGGCGAAATAGGGGCCCTGGGCGAAGAACACCATGTAGGTGTCGAGAATTTCGATCAGCACCGCCCCCGGGACGGGGTCGTCTGCGGCCAGGCGCTTCCCGCCGTAGCTGGTCAGAAATTCCGCGTAGGACCGAACCTGCTCGGCCGCCGCCGCTTCATCCGCACGCCGTGAAAAATAGGCGGTCAACTCGGCCGACTGCCGTTTGTAGGCGGCCGTGAACACCTGGTCGAGGCCGGCCACGCCGAAGGCGTCGGCCGCAATCAGGCCGATTCTGTCCTCGATAAGCCCCGCCGTCGGGAAAAGGTCCCGCTCGGAGATCGCGGCCGCGGCGACCGGCCGGCTGCGGATGAGATTTTCGGCCAGCCCCTCCAATGCCGCCGCCAGAGCCTCCTCTTCGCCGGAGGCGATCAGCTCCACGTAGTAATGACCGTGGGCGACGAAAAGGGCGTTCCCGGCGCGGTAGGCGAAATCCCCGATGTCGCGCGCGGCCACATCCGCCCGCCGCTGGGCGCTGAACACGGCAAAGGCGTTTTGGGCCGAGCCCATGTCGTAGACGAAGGCTTCCATCCAGGCCTCGGGCCGGTCGCTCAGGGCGAAGCGCTGGCAGTCGAGCCGGACGAACCCGGCGGAGAGGTAGAGCTCGGCCTTGCCGTCGATCTTGTCGGAAAGGCTCTCCCGGTCGAAGCGCTCCGCCGGGGTCAGGACGGAGATCCCGTCCGGAACCGGGATGAGCGGGGCGCCGCCTGCGTGGGGGGGGGAGGCCGCCTGGAGCGGATCGGCGGCGATGGCGGACAAGTTTCGCACCGCGGCGTTGAACCCGGACTGGGCGAGCCCGATGCCCCCGGCGATGAGCGCAAGGCAGCACAGGACGGCAACGGCGGCGGCCGTCTCGCGGGTGGTGCCTGCCGCGCGGGCCGGCAGGGAGTCGCTGGGGCATGATTCAGGCATGGTTGAAGGTCGACACCGGGGTCGCTCGAAAAAACGATACACGCCCGGCGGTGCCGGTGTCAATCCTATCGGTTTTTTTGAGGGCCTCATAATTGTCAATACATTGCCTGAAAATCCCTCATGGCCTCCCTTTGCCAAAGGGAGGGGCAAGGGGAGATTTTACGAACCATGTCTATTCAATTTCGAGACGATCAATAAAGCGAGTGGCGGGGTTGACGCCCGGGCGCCTTGCATTACCTTTGCTTTGTCGATCGTTTGGTCGACGGTTTCAATGCCATTATTCCTCCTCTTTACGGGGTGGCCGCAAGCCTGCCCCGTCTCTTCATCACCGAAGACCGCCAGGAGGCGCCGTGACGGACGTCAGAGAATACTGCAGCCAGATGGACCGGCAGCTGAGCGGCTGGAAGGCATCCATCGACGAGGTTATCCAGGCGGCCAACCGGCTGCCCGCTTCCGAGCGCAAGGCGCTGACCCCCATGATCAAGCGGCTCCAGCCGCTGGTAAGCTCGATCGATGCCGAGCTCGAACTGCTAAAGACCTCCTGCCCGGCGGACTGGGCCCCCCAGCGCCGGAGCCTGGACGAGCGCATGCGCGAGCTGCACCGGACGCTCAAGGGCTTGTCGGAAAAGGCGAAGGGCCCCTTGATCCCGGATTCACTCTCCTGGGTTTCCCACTAGGCGGGCCAGGCGGCGCGGTGGGCGATCGCAAATCCATCCTCTGCCCCAACTGCCGGATGCTCATCAGTGGCAGCGAGCGCCGCTGCCCGTTTTGCGGTTTGAGCGCTCCCGCCGCCGGCTGGCGGCGCATGGCCCCTTTCAAGCTTTTCGCGGACCCGGCCCTTCTGGTCAAAACCGTGATCGGTGCGAACATTGCCCTGTTTGCCCTGTCCCTGATGCTGGACCCGCACACGCTCGGGCTCAGCGCGAACCCATTGCGGCTGCTCTCGCCTTCCGACCAGAGCCTGCTTGTGCTGGGGGCCACCGGCACGATCCCCATCGATCGTTTCCAGCGCTGGTGGACCCTATTGGCTGCGAATTACCTCCACGGCGGCGTGCTGCACATCTTCTTCAACATGGCGGCTTTGCGCCAGCTCGGCATCCTGGTCATCAACGAATATGGGCCGAGCCGCATGTTCCTCATCTTCACTCTCGGTGGGGTGGCCGGCTTCCTGGTCTCTTATCTGGCCGGGGTACAGCTCACCATCGGGGCTTCCGCCGGTGTTTGCGCCCTCGTGGGCGCGGTGCTCTTCTACGGTCGCAGCCGGGGTGGCACTTACGGCAGCGCCATCTATAAGCAGGTGGGGATGTGGGCGATCATCCTGTTTGTGTTCGGGATGATCGTGCCGGGGATCAACAACTGGGGCCACGGGGGCGGGCTGGTCGCGGGCGCCCTGCTCGGATTCCTTTTGGGCTACCACGAAAAAAAGCGCGAAACCGCCTTCCAGAAAACCCTCGCCGCAGGCTGCCTCGTCATCACTGCCGCCGTGCTCGCCTGGGCGGTGCTGTCCAGCATCTACTACCGCTTCCTCTGATCCCCGCGCGAAAGAAAGTTGACGACTTCGTAAAAACCCCAATATCTGTCCCGCCATGGCGGGATACGCCTCGCGACACGGAATTCGCGCGCCTTGAACTTGGGCTTTTTACAAAGTCGTCTGTGTCAGGGACTTTTTACGAGTCCATCAAAGTTGCGGGGCACGGTGCCATGCCGGCTGCAACGCCCCCCTCCCCACGATGGCGGAAGGCCAAAACTGATCTTCGACAGTGCGTTTTTTAATGTCCAATAATTACAGCGCACTACAAGATTGGCACGGGGTCTTGGCACTACCGTCCGGGTTTTGCGTTGGGTTCAAAGTTCCCGGATGGTCG
>JBFYWX010000312.1:0-4923 GCA_041310825.1 Desulfobacteraceae bacterium
GGGAGTACCGCTTCACCGCCGGAGGATCATCGGTGAAGTTCCCCGGGTTCATGGCCCTCTACCGGCCGGAGGAGGACAACGGCGAGGCCAACGGCGAGAAGGCCCGCGACCAGCTCCCGGACCTGAAGGAAGGCCAGCCGCTCGTGCTCCAACGCCTGGAGCCCAAGCAACACTTCACCCAGCCGCCCCCGCGCTTTTCGGAAGCCTCCCTGGTGAAAGAGCTCGAAGAGAACGGGATCGGCCGGCCGAGCACCTACGCCGCCATCCTCTCCACCATCCGCGACAAAGGCTATGTCGATCTGGTGCGCGGCTACTTTCGCCCCAGCGAGCTCGGCTTCATCGTGAACGACCTCTTGGTCATGAGTTTTCCGGATGTTTTCGACGTCGAGTTCACCGCTAGGATGGAGACCCATTTGGACCTTGTGGAGTCCGACCAGCTGAAATCCCAGGAAGTGCTCAGCCAGTTCTACACCCCGTTCCGCAAGGACCTGGAGAAGGCCGCCGAAAAAATGGTGAGCATCAAGGGGGTGGGCTTCCCCACCGACCTCGCCTGCCCCGCCTGCGGCCAGCGCTTGCACATCAAGATCGGCAAGAACGGCCACTTCCTCGCCTGCAGCGGCTACCCGGCCTGCACCCACTCGAGCGACTACACCCGTGACGAGAAGGGGCACATCCAGCCGGTGACGCCTCCGCCCGAGGAGGTCACCGACAAGGTGTGCGAGAAATGCGGCCGTCCGATGGTGTTGAAAAAGGGCCGCTATGGGGATTTTCTCGCCTGCAGCGGATTTCCGGAGTGCAAGAACACCCAGTCCCTTTCTTCCAACGGGGCCGGCAAAGGCACCGGGGTCGCCTGCCCGGAGGCGGGCTGCACGGGCGAGATCGTGGAGAAAAGCTCCAAGCGCGGCAAGATTTTCTACGGCTGCAACCGCTACCCGGAGTGCAGCTTCGCGAGCTGGGACAAGCCGGTCGCCCGGCCATGCCCCGCCTGCGGCGCCGCCTTCCTGGTGGAGCGAACGACCAAGCGGTCGGGAACCGTGCACTCCTGCCTGAACCCGGACTGCCGTTTCAAGGAGCAGGTCGGGTAGGCAACTATTTGCTTGACTTCCTTACCCGCGGCCTGCTACGGTTCGTAACCATCTGACGATCGGAACGCGCCTGCATGATGAAACGCATCGCCATTATCAGCCTTATTATCCTCCTCATTGTCGGGATTATTCTCGGCAATGAGAATCAGGGGCCGGTAACGGTTTAGACGCACCCGACGAAAAACTAAAAGCAAAAAAATCCGTTACCGGCCCCGTAAGGCGGTAACGGATTTTTTTTGCGAAAGGAAGGACCCATGACCGATCCGACCGGCGCTCAGATCCTGATGCAGGTTCTCAGGGAAGAAGGGGTCGACACCCTTTTCGGTTATCCCGGCGGGGCCGTCATCGACATCTACGACGAGCTCACCCGGGCGGAGATCCGCCACGTCCTCGTCCGCCACGAGCAGGGGGCGGTGCACGCCGCCGACGGCTACGCGCGGGTGAGCGGGAAGGTCGGGGTCTGCCTGGTCACCTCCGGGCCCGGCGCGACCAATACGGTCACTGGCATCGCCTCGGCCCATTGCGATTCGATCCCGCTGGTGGTCCTGACCGGGCAGGTCCCGACCCACCTGATCGGCAACGACGCCTTCCAGGAGGTGGACATTGTCGGCATCACCCGCCCCTGCACCAAGCACAACTACCTGGTGGAGTCGACGGCGGATCTGGCGCGCATCCTGCGCGAGGCGTTCTATCTCGCCCGCGCAGGCCGCCCGGGCCCGGTCCTGGTGGACATTCCCAAGAACGTGACCACCGGCCGCGCCGCCTGCCCGCCCGCGGGGGAGGTCCGGTTGCGTTCCTACACCCCCACCTACCGCCCCAACCTGCGGCAGCTGAAAGAGGCGGTGCGGCTGATCCGTGCCGCCGAACGGCCGATGATTTTTGCCGGGGGCGGGGTCATCCTCTCGGGCGCTGCGGCCGAGCTGACTCGGCTCGCGCGGCGCGAGCAGATCCCGGTGGCGACCTCGCTCATGGGCCTGGGGGCCTTCCCGGGCTCCGACCCGCTCTCGCTCGGCATGATCGGCATGCACGGCACCTACCGCTCTAATATGAGCAGCGCCGCCTGCGACCTCATGCTGGCCGTCGGGGTGCGCTTCGACGACCGGGTCACCGGCCGGACCGAGGCTTTCGCCGCCCAGGCCCGGATCGTGCACATCGACATCGACCCGACCTCGATCCGCAAGAACATCCCGGTGGCCGTGCCGGTGGTGGGCGACTGCCGGATCAGCTTGGAGCTGCTGAACGGGATGCTAGAGGGCGACACGCCGCAGGAGTTTGCCGCCCGGCGTCGGCCCTGGCTCGCGCAGATCCAGGTGTGGCAGAGCACTCAGCCCCTGGCCTACCGGCAGTGCGAGCGGATCAAGCCCCAGTTCGTCGTGGAGAAGATCTACGAGCTGACCCGGGGCGAGGCCATCATCACGACCGAGGTCGGCCAGAACCAGATGTGGGCCGCCCAGTACTACCGCTTCGACCAGCCCAACCGCTTCGTCACCTCCGGGGGGCTGGGCTGCATGGGGTTCGGTCTGCCGGCGGCCATCGGCGCCCAGATCGCCTGCCCGGAATGCACCGTCGTCGACATCGCCGGGGACGGAAGCATCCAGATGAACATCCAGGAGATGGCCACCGCCGTCCAGTACAAGCTGCCGGTCAAGATCGCCATTCTCAACAACGGTCACCTCGGCATGGTGCGCCAATGGCAGCAGCTCTTCTACGCCGGGCGCTACAGCGCGACCCGGATTGAATATGCGCCCGACTTCGTCAAGCTGGCGGAAGCCTACGGCGCCGTGGGCCTGAGGGCCACCCGGCCGGAGGAGGTGGTCCCGGTGCTCGAGGAGGCCCTGGCGGTCCGGCGGCCGGTCATCATCGACTTCGCGGTGGAAGCCGAAGAGTGCGTCTACCCGATGGTGCCCTCCGGCGCACCGCTCACGGAAATGCTGCTCGTCTAAGGAACGCAGGAGACACGATGGCCGAGGAAAAACATGTCATGACCATGCTTGTCGAGAACCAACCCGGGGTCACTTCCCGCGTGACGGGCCTTTTCAGCGGCAAGGGGTTCAACATCGAGAGCATCTGCGGCAGCCCCACCAACGACCCCGAAGTGTCGCGCATCACCATCGTCACCAAGGCCAACCCCCCGGTGATCGAGCAGATCGAAAAGCAGCTGCGCAAGCTGGTCAACGTCATCAAACTGCGCAGCCTGGACGGACCCAAGGCCGTCCGCCGCGAGCTCGCCCTGATATGCGTCCATGCCCAGGGCGAGCAGCGCACCGAGGTGCTGCGGATCGTCGACATCTTCCGCGGGAAGATCGTCGATGCGGGGCTCGAGCACTTCATCATCGAGGTGACCGGCGAGGAGGAGAAGATCCAGGCCATGCTCAACCTGCTCAAGCCGATCGGGATCAAGAAACTCGCGCGCACCGGTTCGATCGGGCTGATCCGGGAGCCGAGATAGGAAAAAGGGTTCGAGGGATCGAGATGAAAAGTCAGAGTCGGAGTCAGAGTGTTACCGGGATCGACCTTTCAGGGTCATTCCGTATCGCGCCCGTTTTGGCGGTGCACTCGAACCCTTGAACCCTTAGACGATAACAAACCGGCGGTTTTCAACTGCGTATTCACACTAAAAGAAAGGAAGGTGGCAAATGGCTCAGTTCGATTTCGGCGGCACAATGGAGGAAGTGGTGACACGGGAAGAGTTCCCCCTGGCGAAAGCCCGCGAGGTGTTGCAGCGCGAGGTGGTGGCCGTGGTCGGCTACGGGGTGCAGGGACCCGGGCAGGCGCTGAACATGCGCGACAACGGCATCCGGGTCATCGTGGGCCAGCGCCGGGGCGGCGGCTCCTGGGAGCGCGCGGTGGCCGACGGCTTCGTGCCCGGCGAGAGTCTTTTCACCCCCGAGGAGGCCGCCGAACGGGCGAGCGTGGTCCAGTACCTGCTCTCGGACGCCGGTCAGGTGGCCATGTGGCCGAAGATCAAGGCCTGCCTCGCCCCGGGCAACACCCTGTACTTCTCCCACGGGTTCGGCGTGGTCTACAAGGATCAGACCGGGATCGTCCCCCCGGCGGGGGTCGACGTCGTCCTGGTGGCGCCGAAGGGCTCCGGGCGCACCGTGCGCACGAATTTCCTCGACGGCAGCGGCATCAACGCCAGTTTCGCCGTCTTCCAGGATGCGACCGGCCGTGCCCGTGAGAAGACCCTCGCCCTCGGCATCGCCATCGGCTCGGGCTACCTCTTCCCGACCACCTTCGAGCGCGAGGTGGTGAGCGATCTGACCGGCGAGCGCGGCATCCTGATGGGGGCCCTGGCCGGGGTGATGGAGGCCCAGTACGCTCTCCTCCGCCGGCACGGCCACAGCCCGAGCGAGGCCTTCAACGAAACGGTGGAAGAGCTCACCCAGAGCCTGATCCGGCTCGTGGGGGAAAAGGGCATGGACTGGATGTTCGCCAACTGCTCGACGACCGCCCAGCGCGGGGCGCTCGACTGGGCGCCGCGCTTCCGGGATGCGGTCGCCCCGGTCTTCGCCGAGCTCTACGAACGGGTGACGAGCGGGGCGGAAACCCGACGCGTGCTCGAGGCCAACAGCGCGCCGGACTACCGCGAGAAGCTCAACCGCGAGCTTGCGGCCATGCACGACTCGGAGATGTGGCGGGCCGGCGCGGCCGTGCGCTCCCTCCGCCCCGAGAACCGCAAATAGCCTGGTGCGGGTTCTTTCGGACCCGCGGGAGAGATCCATGGAACCCATTCTTATCTACGACACCACCCTGCGCGACGGGACCCAGGGCGAGAACATCTCCTTCAGCGCCGAGGAGAAGCTCAAGATCGCCCTGCGCTTGGACGACATCGGCA
>JBFYWX010000348.1:0-4966 GCA_041310825.1 Desulfobacteraceae bacterium
AGGACCGGGCAGGGGGCGTTGCGGACCACCCGGTCGGTGGTCGACCCCATGAGCAGGGATTTGACCAGCCCGTAGCCGCGCACCCCCAGGACGATCATGTCGATGTCCCGGGCCATGGAAAAGGCGACCAACTCCTCATAGGGCCGCCCGCGCAGAACCGCAGACTGCAGCGAGCACCAGTGGCGCGCCTCCTCCGGCACCAGGGACTCCAGCCGCGCCTTAACGGCATCGGTCAGAACGAGCTTTTCGGCCTGCTCGTTCGGGGTCATGAATTCCTCGTAGACCGGGGGTTCCACGACATGGACCAGGTGGACCTCGGCCTCGAACTCCTGGGCTAGGCTGAGACCGTAGCTCAAGGCCAAGGCCGAATCGTCCGAAAAGTCGCAGCCGATGAGAATTTTTTTGAGCCGGATCGCGCCCGCACCGGGGTCGATGAATCCCTGTTCGGGGCTATGGACCGCCAGCAGCGGGCAGGTGAGGGTGCGGATGAGGCGCTGGGTCACCGAACCCATGATCAACCGCTTGATCCCGGATCGACCGCGGGTGGCCGAAATGACGAGGTCGACCTCTTTCTCCTCGACGATGCGGGCGATCTCCGCCGCCGGCTGGCCGACGGAGATAAGGGGCTCCCACTGGATCGTGTACGGGGCGAGCATTTGCTTGAGCTGCACCTCGGCTTCCTGCCGGATCCGATCCTGCTGGCCGATGGGGTCGATCTGGAACTCCCCGTACATTGTCAGGGCCGTGAGGTCGATGACGTGGCAGACATAGAGCTTGGCGCCGAATTCCCGGGCGATCGCAATCCCGTAGGGCAGGGTGCGGTTGGAGAAATCCGAAAAGTCGGTGGCGCACACGATGTTCTTGAAGCGCATTCTCATGGCATTCCTCCCTGCGTGAGTGTTGGGCGAACCAGGTTTGCGAAGTTTTCCGGCTCACCCCTTGATGACGGCGAGCGGCTCCAGGCGGGCCACCTTCCGGGCGATCCCGGCCCCGTGGACGACCGCCACCACCCGGTCGACATCTTTGTAAGCCGCGGGGGCCTCCTCGGCGAGGCCGGAGAGGCTGCCGGCCCGCACCCGGATCCCCCGCCCCTCGAGCTCCTGCCGCAGCCCATGAGCCTGGACGGATTTCTTGGCCTGGTGCCGGCTCATGGTGCGCCCGGCGCCGTGGCAGGTGGAGCCGAAGGTCTGGGTCATGGAGGCCTCCGTCCCCGCCAGCACCCAGCTCGCGGTGCCCATCGACCCGGGGACGAGCACCGGCTGGCCCACGCCCCGGTAGGCGGCGGGCAGCTCGGCCGCGCCGGGGCCGAAAGCGCGGGTGGCCCCCTTGCGGTGGACGCAAAGCGGCATCGATCGGCCGCCGACCGTGTGGCGTTCGACCTTGGCCATGTTGTGGGCGATGTCGTAGACCGGGTACAGATTGAAATTGCGTACCGTTCCGGCCAGGACCTGCTCGAAGCTTCTGCGGATGTGAAACGCCAGCACCTGGCGGTTGGCAAAGGCGTAGTTGGCCGCGGCCTTCATGGCGGCGAGGTAGTCCTGGCCCTCGGGGCTGCTCAGCGGGGCGCAGACGAGCTCCCGGTCGGGGAGATCAATCCCGTAGCGGCGCACCGCTTTCTGGTAGAGCTGGACGTAGTCGGTACAGACCTGGTGGCCCAGCCCGCGCGAGCCGCAGTGAATCTGCACCACGACCTGCCCGGGAAAAAGCCCCATGGTGCGCGCGGCGGCCTCGTCGAGGACGCGCTCGACCACATCGATTTCGATGAAATGGTTCCCGGCTCCGAGCGTGCCCACCTGGCCCTGGCCTCGGTCCCGGGCGCGCGCGCCGACCTTGGCGGCGTCGGCCCCCTCGAGGCAGCCGCCCTCCTCGGTGCGCTCGAGGTCCTCCGGGTCGGCCATTCCGCGCCGCAGCGCCCAGCGGGCGCCGTTTTCCAAAACATCGTCCAATTCGCGGTTTTTAAGCTTGACCTGCCCGCCCCAGCCCACGCCGCTCGGGCAGTTGGCGAAGAGGGCGGAGGCGAGCGCCTCCAGGTGGGGTTCGACCGCCTCACGCTCCAAGTGGGTTGCGAGCAGCCGCACCCCGCAGTTGATGTCGTAGCCCACCCCGCCGGGGGAGATGACCCCGTCCGGCAGGGCGGTGGCGACGACGCCGCCGATCGGAAAGCCGTAGCCCTGGTGGATGTCGGGCATGGCGAGCGCGTAGCCGACGATACCGGGTAGGAACGCCGTGTTCGCAAGCTGCTCGAGACTGCGGTCGCCCGCGAGCCCTTCCATAAGTTTCTCATCGGCGTAGAAGCGCGCCGGCACCCGCATGCCCGGGCGGAAGCCGGCCGGCAGCTCATAGAGGAACTCGTCGATCCGGATGAAATCGCGTGGACTGACCATGGGTACGCTCTCAGACGTCGACTACAATTGTTGCGGTAAACCCCTCCCGGCTCTCGATGATGGCGAGGCCGTGGTAGGTGACCGCCTTGACGTTGCGGCCGAGGCTTTCCGCGACGGTGCCGCCCAGGATGGCTCGCAGCGTTTCGGGTGCGAGCTCTATGAAATCGAACCGGTCGAACACCAGGGACTCGACCTCGGCCCAGTAGGCAAGCTCGCTCAGCCAGGCGACGAGCAGGCTCTCCCGGTCGATGGCGTCGAGAGCGACCCTCTTCGACGCAAGCCCGGCCGCCCGGTTCGGCGAAGGCGCCAGGATGCTGTTGAGGCCGTGGGCGGCGTTGACCAGAAACGCCTCCCAGGTGGTTCCAAAAATGCGCAACGCGCGGTCGGCGGTGTGCTCGACTTCCTCGAACCGCACCGGGCCGCATGTGTCATCCGGGCCGGCCATGGCGTCGATCAGGGTGAGAGGTTGCAACGAAACGCGTTCTAGCGCAATAGTGGCCAAACCAGAGGGCAATGTCAAGGCGGCTGGCGAGCAACCCACAGCAGGGAGGTGAGGCGATGAAAGCAGTCTTCTTCGAAGAGCATGGGGAGATAGACGTCCTGCGCTACGGCGAAGTGCCGGAGCCCGAACCCCAGGCCGGCCAGGTGCTCGTGCGGGTGCGCGCCTGCGGGCTGAACTTCCTCGACATTTGGGTGCGGCGCGGGTGGCCGGGGCTGAAGCTGCCGATGCCCCACTGGTGCGGGGCGGACGTGGCCGGGGAGGTCGCGGCCCTGGGGGCGGGCGTCAGCGGCTGGCGCCTCGGCCAGCGGGTGGTGGTCGACCCCGGGATCAACTTGAAGCAGGACGAATTCACCCGGCGCGGCGAGCCCTCGGTCAGCCCTGCCTACCACATCCTGGGCGAGCACGTCCGCGGCGGGGCGGCGGAGCTCGTTGCCGTTCCGGTGGAAAACCTTGTCGCCATGCCCCCGGCGCTGGACTTTCCCGCCGCCGCGGCCCCGCTCCTGGTGGGGCTCACCGCCTGGCGCATGCTCATCCACCGGGCCGGCCTGCGGGCCGGGGAGAGTGTCCTCGTGGTCGGCGCCGGGGGCGGGGTCAACAGCATGGCCATCCAGCTCGCCAAGCTGGCCGGGGCGCGGGTCTTCGCTGTCGCCGGCAGCGCGGCCAAGGCGGAGAAGGCCGCATCGCTCGGAGCCGACCACGTCATCGACCGCTCCCGCTCGGACTGGGTCAAGGAGGTGCTCCGGCTGACGGAAAAGCGCGGTGCGGACGTCGTGGTGGACAACGTCGGCCAGGCGACACTCATGTCCAGCATGCAGGCCGCGGCCCGCGGGGGGCGGATCGTCATCGTCGGCAACACCAGCGGCCCGCGCGCGGAAATCGACATCCGCTTCATCTTCGCCAAACAGATCAGCCTGATCGGCAGCACCATGGGCAGCCACCAGGATTTCCTGACCCTGGTGGGGTTGATCGCGGCCGGCCGGCTCACTGCCGTGGTCGATCGCGTCGTGCCGCTCCGCGATGGAGTCGAGGCCTATCGCGCCATGGAGGCGGGGGGGCACTTCGGCAAGATCATCCTGCAACCGTGATGGCGACGTGTTTCCGGGGATGGCTCACCGATAAAATCCCCCCCACCCGGCCGCCCCCATCCAGGGGAGGAGAAAAGAAAGCGATGCCGGGCACGGGGGCGGGGGATCTTAATCCGATCCGGTGCTCCGATCACACTTCTTGCCGACGCGTTTCATCAACTCGCGGAAGATGATGAGCTTCTGGACGTCCTGGGTGCCTTCTCCCAGGGAGGCGGCCCAGGCGTCCAGGGGGAACTTGTGGATCGGGTGGTCGCGGATGACCGAGGCCGCCCCGAAGAGATCCGCGGCCCAGGCGGCGGTCGTGCGGGCCGCATCCACCGCCAGGTATTTGGCGAGCGAGGCCTCCTCGCGAAAATTACCCCCGGCATCCATCGCGGCACAGGCCCTCCAGACCATGAGCCGGGCGGCTTCGATCCGGGCGTGGAATTCGGCGATTTCAAAGGCCTTGGCCTGAAATTCAGTTATCGGCCGGCCGAAGAGGGTGCGCCCGGCGGCCCGGCCCAGGGCCAGGTCAAAGGCCCCGGCGGCGGTGCCGAGCGAGAGGGCGGCCATCGGGACCCGGCTGTGGGTGAAGACGGAGAGCACCTGCTGCAGGCCGCGGCCGCGCTCGCCGAGCAGGTGATCCCCCGGCACGAAGACGCGATCCAATTCGATCCGGGTCAGGTCCGATGGCACCCACACCTGCTTTTTCAGGCGGGTGCGACGGATCCCCTCGGTGCCGAAATCGACCAGGAACATCGAGTGCCGGCCGCTGCGTTCGGCCGCCGGGTCGGTCGCGGCCGTGATGACGGCGAGATCGGCCGCGGCGCCGTTGGTGACGTAGGCCTTGGCCCCGCTCAGCCGCCATCCGCCGGGGGCGGGCTCGGCCCGCAGAGCGACGGCGGCCACATCGCTGCCGGCCTGCCGTTCGGTGTTGCCCAGACACATGATCGTCTCACCCTTCACCGCTTTCCCGCCGTAGCGGCCCTGCAGTTCCTCGGAACCGAAGAGGGTCA
>JBFYWX010000431.1:0-6711 GCA_041310825.1 Desulfobacteraceae bacterium
GGATCCCGCGCACGTCGCCCCCGGCGATGATGGCCGAAAAGGGGTGGATGGGGTAGGTGGGGTTGGGGGTGAAGACCACATCGCCCGGGCGCGTCGTCACCAGCACCAGGTGCGAGAGGCCTTCCTTGACCCCGATCGTCACGATGGCCTCGGTGTCCGGGTCGATGTCGACGCCGAAGCGCCGCTGATACCACCGGCTGATGGCCAGGCGCAGCTTGGTGATCCCCATCGAGGCCGAGTAGCGGTGGTTGTGGGGCTTGCGGGCGGCCTCGATCAGCTTGGCGACGATGTGGTCCGGGGTGCCGAGGTCGGGGTTGCCCATCCCGAGGTCGATGATGTCCCGGCCTTCTCGGCGGGCCTGCATCTTGATCTGGTTGACAGTGGCGAACACATAGGGGGGCAGACGGTCCAGCCGTGCGAACTTGCTCATGGCGGCGGGGGGCGACTCCTTTCGGGGTGTACGCGGCGAATGGCGGCAAACGGGGAGCCGCCCGCTCAACCGCGGATCCGACCGGCGGATGACGTGTTTTCAAACCGCGTACTACGAGTGAAGCACTCACGTGCTTTTGTCTTGTCGGCCTGCGGCCGAAAAGACAAGCCACCCGCTTTGCGGGTGGTCGTTGACTCAAGTTTGACTTCTAAGCCGGATCGGTCTATTTTTCAAGGGTTTTTGTGTCAACCGCCCGCCTCAAAGGAGACGACCATGACCGACCCCACCACCTACGCCGACGCCGGAGTGGACATCGAGAAGGCCAACTTGCTCGTGCGCACGATCGGGCAGATCACGCGCCGGACCAACCGACCCGGTGTGATGAGCGAGATCGGCGGCTTTGCCGGGCTTTTCTCCCTGGAGCGGCACATCGCCGAGATGCAGCATCCCGTGCTGGTGAGCTCGACCGACGGGGTGGGGACCAAGCTCAAGATCGCCTTCCTGCTCGACCGCCACGACACCATCGGGATCGACCTCGTGGCCATGTGCGTGAACGACATCCTGGTCCAGGGCGCGCGCCCGCTCTTCCTGCTCGACTACCTGGCCATGGGCAAGATCGACACCGCCCGTGTCGAGGCCATCCTCACCGGCCTCGCCGAGGGCTGCAAGCAGGGGCGCTGCGCCTTGATCGGCGGGGAAACGGCCGAGATGCCCGGCTTTTACCCTCACGGCGAATACGACCTGGCCGGCTTCGTGGTCGGGATCGTCGACAACCCCAAAATCATCGACGGCACTTGCATCCGGGTCGGGCACAAGCTGATCGGCATCGCCTCGAGCGGACTGCACAGCAACGGCTTTTCCCTGGTGCGCAAAATCTGCTTCGATGTGCTCAAGCTGAAGGTCGAGGACCACGTGCCCGACTTCGGCCGCAGCCTGGGCGAGGAGCTGATTACGCCGACCCGCATTTACACCGACCTGGTGCAGGGGCTGCTCAAGGACCTGCCGATCCACGGCCTGGCCCACATCACCGGCGGGGGCATCGTGGACAACATCGTGCGCATCATCCCCCAGGGGCTGCGCCTGCTCATCCGGCGGGGGAGCTGGGAGGTGCCGCCGGTCTTCTCGTTTTTGCAGCAGGCGGGCAACGTCCCCGAGGCGGAGATGCTGCGGACCTTCAACAACGGCATCGGCATGGTCGCCGTGGTGCCGGAGGCCTCGGCCACCGAAGTGCTCGAGCGGCTGGCGGCCCTCAAGGAGAAGGCTTTCCTCATCGGCGAAGTGCTGGACTCCGGCGAGGCCGGCCCCCGGATCCTCTGGGCCTGAGCGCGGCGATGATCGTTTTAGGGATCGAGTCCTCCTGCGACGAGACCGCCGCCGCCCTGGTCCGAGACGGGCGCGAGATCCTCTCCTCGGTGGTCGCCTCCCAGATCGAGGTGCACCACCGCTACGGCGGGGTGGTGCCCGAGCTTGCGTCCCGCAAGCACATGGAGGCGATCACCCGCGTAGTGGCGGAGGCCCTCGACCGGGCCGCGCTCCCGTTGTCGGCGGTAGAGGGTGTGGCCGCGACCCAGGGCCCGGGGCTGATCGGCTCGCTGCTGGTGGGGTTTTCCTTCGCCAAGGCGCTCGCCTTCGCCCGTGGCATCCCCTGCGCCGGCGTGAACCACCTGGATGCCCACGTGCACGCCCTTTACCTGACCTCCGATCCCCCGGTTTGCCCCTTCGTCTGCCTGCTGGCCTCGGGCGGGCACACCGGCCTCTACCACGTGACATCCGTAAGTGAGCTCGAGTTGATGGGCCAGACCCGCGATGACGCCGCCGGCGAGGCCTTCGACAAGGTGGCCAAGATGATGGGGCTGGGCTACCCCGGCGGGGCGTTCATCGAGCGGCTGGCCGCCGAAGGCGACCCGGAGCGGTTCCACTTCACGCGCACCTTCCTCGACGCCGCGAGCTTCGATTTCAGCTTCAGCGGGATCAAGACCGCCGTGGGGCGCCACCTGGCCGCCCACCGCCACGACCTCGACGGCCAGATGATGGCCGATATAGCGGCCGGGTTCCAGGCGGCGGTGGTGGAGGTGCTGGTGCGCAAGCTCCTGCGGGCGGCCGGGGTCCGGCGGGCCGCCCGCGTGGCCTTGGCGGGCGGGGTGGCGGCCAACCGGCGGCTGCGGGAGCTTCTTGCGGCGGAGGCCGGCCGCGAGGGGTTTGCGGTGCATGTCCCCCCGGTGGCGCTCTGCGGGGACAATGCCGCCATGGTGGCGGCCGCCGGCCACCACCTGCTGGTGAGCGGACGTTGCTGCGGACTGGATGCCGACGTCTACTCGCGCTACCGATGAGGACTTTGAAAAAGCCGCTTTCCTCCGGTCGCCGGCGGCTCTTGTCTGAGGCGCCGGTTACCGCGTCGACCCGGGCGCCAAGAAGCGCTGCTTGGCGGCCAGGATGCGCGCGACCGAGCGTTCCGCGCGCCGGCGCTGCGTGAGCGAGGAGCGGCCGGTGCGGGTCATGATCTCAAACGCCCGCTCGATCTTCTCCCGGCTGTGGCAGATCAGGGCCAGGTCGACGCCGGCTTTCAAGACCCTGCGCACGGCCTGATCGACCCCGTGGCAGCGCTCGATCGCTCCCATCTCCAGATCATCGGTCATCACGATCCCCGCATACCCCAGGCGACGGCGCAGCAGCCCCTTCACGATGCGCCGGGAAAGGCTCGCCGGCCAGTCCGGATCGAGCCGGGGGTAGAGGATGTGGGAGAGCATGACCCCGGCCACTGCGTGCGCCACCGCCGCTCGGAAGGGAATGAGGTCGAAGGCCTCGAGCGCGGCCAGCTCCTCCTCCAGGACCGGGCGCTCGCGGTGCGAGTCGAGGCGTGTCCGGCCGATGCCGGGAAAGTGCTTGGCGACCGCCATGATCCCCCGGCGCTGCAGACCCTCGATGACGGCGCCCCCCAGCCGGGCCACCCGCTGGGGGTCGCCGGTAAAGGTGCGTCCGGCCATGACGCTGGCAAAGCCCTCCGGAACCACATCCAGCACGGGGGCGAGGTTCATGTTGATGCCGGCGGCGGCGAGCTCGGCGGCCGTGACGGCGGCGAAGCGGTCCGCCTCGGACTCATCTTCGATGGCGGGGTTGCCGGGAAACTGGGTGAACGGGGGGCCGAGCCGGGCCACCTTTCCGCCCTCCTGGTCGATGGCGATGATCAGGGGGGGCAGCCCACACGAACGGGCATGGGCCTGAACCGCGCCGCAGAGCCGGGTGAGCTGCGCGGGGGAGAGGACGTTGCGCTTGAACAAAATGAGCCCGCCGAGGTTCACATCGGCGATCAGCCGCGCGAGCGCCGCGTCGCACGTGGTGCCGTGAAAGCCCGCCATCAGGCGCTGTCCGGCCAGGCGGTCGTCGCTCCAGGCGCTCAGATCCATCGTCATTCCTGGTCCATACCAGCTGGAGTGCCCTCCGGCAAGGGCCGGGTGATGTTCTGCGCCAACGTCAGTTCGCCAGGGACGGGACCGATGGGCGGGAAGATGCACGCGGGCTTTTCACGGTGGGATTGCGTCCGGCCATCAGTGCATCGACGTCGGCCTTGGGCATCGGGCGGGCAAAGAGGTAGCCTTGGCCGTAATCGCAGCCCATGTCGATCAGAATCGCCTTCTGTTCCGGAGTCTCGATGCCCTCGGCCACGACGCTCATTTCCAGCTTGTGGGCGAGCGAGACGATGGCTTCGACGATGTTGCGGTTGCTCTCGGGCTCCTCGTGGATCCGGGAGATGAAGCTGCGGTCGATTTTGAGGGTATCGATCGGCAGCCGCTGCAGGTAGCTCAGCGAGGAGTAGCCCGTGCCGAAATCGTCGATCATCAGGCGGATGCCGAACTCACGCAGGCGGTGCGCCAGCCGGATGGTGTCCTCGGCCTCTTCCATCAGAGCCGTCTCGGTGATTTCGAGCTTCAGCAGGTGCGGCGGCAGACCCGACTGGTCGAGAATCTTTTTCAGGTCATCGAGCAGGCTGGGCTGGAGGAAATGGCGGCTGGAGATGTTGACGCTCACCGTGAGGTCGAGCTCCGCACCCAGGATCTGCTGCCAGTCCTGCAGGTCGCGGCAGGCCCGTTCCACCGTCAGGCGGGTGATCGGGATGATGAGGCCCGCGTCCTCGGCCGTGGAAATGAATGCCCCCGGGAAGACCATCCCCGTTTCGGGGTGGGCCCAGCGGATGAGGGCCTCGAAGCCCACGAGCTGCGCGGTGTCCAATTTCACGATGGGCTGGTAGTGGTTTTCGAACTGGTCGCTTTGCACCGCCTTGCGCAGGTCGGTCTCCTGCTGGAGCAGGTGCTGCGCCTTCTCGTGCAGGGTCTTGTCGAACATCTTGACCTGGCAGCGGCCGCTCTCCTTGGCGTGGTACATGGCCGCATCGGCATCGCGGATGATGGCGTCGGGATCCTCGTAGGTGCGGGTGTCGATCACCACCCCAAAGCTCGCCGGCGCGAAGACCTCCATGCCCTTGATCTGGAACGGGCGGCGCAGCGCCTTCTGCAACCGGTCGGCGATGCTTTCGGCGTAGGCGAGGTCGTCGATGTCCTCCAAGAGCACCACGAACTCGTCCCCCCCCCAGGCGCGCCAGGATGTCGGTGTCGCGCAAGGATTCGCGGATGCGCTCGGCAAAGGCCACCAAGAGGTCGTCCCCGGCCCCGTGGCCCAGGCTGTCGTTCACCAATTTAAACCGGTCGATGTCCAGGTAGATGACCGCAAAGCGGTAACCCGGCCGGCGATGGGTGCGCTTGATCGCCATCTGCAGGTGCTCCACGAACAGGGCGCGGTTCGGCAGTCGGGTCAGGGCATCGTGAAACGCCTGGAAATAGATCCGCTGTTCGGCCTCCTTGAGCTCGGTGATGTCGGTGATCGAGGCGACGCTGGCATCGGTTTCCGGAATCCGGGCGAAGCTGATGAGGATGCTCCGCCGGCTTGCGCGCTTGTCGAGAAATTGACACTCGAAGTCCCGGCCGGAGCCGTCCGGAATCCCGGCCATACCGAGGTTTTCGTCGGAGATCATCTTGCGGTAGCTTTTTTGGTCGATGAACTGGGTCCACAGCGCCCGGTTCAGCACCTCCGAGCGGCTGAAGCCCGAGAGGGTCAAGAAGCGCGAGTTGGCCAGGGATATTTTCTGGTCGCGCTCGATGATGATGGTGGCCGCCCCGGTGTTTTCGAAGATCGTCCGGTACTTGAGCTCGGAGTTGCGCAGCTCCTCGGTCCGCTCCCGCACCTTTTGCTCCAGGTTCTCATTCGCCAGCTTGAGCGCGTGCCGGGAGCTGTTGATGCTGTTGACCAGGTACTGGGTGAAGAGGCTGATCATCAGGATGAGCGCCACGGTGATGTAAATGTTGACGTGGGGGCCGCGCACGGAGGTCTCGAAGTAGTAGTGGAACAGACTGGCGCCCAAGCCGATGATCAAAATGGCGGTATGGTCGATAAGCGAGGTTAGTGTGTGCTTCATGCGTTGGCCGCCGATCGGAAGAGGTGGAACCCTCATTTGCCCTTATCGGCACGAGCCGGCGCAGGCTTTAGAAAGACAAAAGGACAGGGTCGATGACCCTGTCCTTTTGTCTTCGGCTTCCCACGATGCCGTTGTTCTCGTGGGGGAATTCTTCGCATGCCGCGTCGGTGGAAGCCCGCCAGAAAAGATGCACGCACATCCGAGAAGCCTACCTGACGCAGCGATAATTCAATATTTGTGCCAATCTATAAGTTGATTGAATTGTGCAAGCATTTCAATTTCCTGCCCGGTTCCGGGCGACGGAACGCCCGCTGAGCGTTAACAAAGGTGTC
Source organism: Desulfobacteraceae bacterium (assembly GCA_041310825.1). GTDB lineage: Bacteria > Desulfobacterota > Desulfobacteria > Desulfobacterales > SpSt-501 > SpSt-501. Next base: position 6,230 of record JBFYWX010000431.1, read on the forward strand.
AAAAATCCGATAGTGGTGACGACTTGCAACGGCGCCCGCCAATCGGTGCCGGGCAGGGCCGGGACCTCGGCCGGCGACTGATCACGTTATCGGCCCGTTGGTGGAAAGCTTGAGCCGGCGCAACCGAATTGTTTGCCTGGGGGACCGAGGTGCCGGAGGCTTTCGGGACATGGAGACGAAATGACGATACCGATTCCGATACCGATAGCGACCCCGATGTTCATCGTGCGTCCTGAGCCGCAACCAGATTGAGGAGAGCGCCGCTACGGGCGCTGTTGCTGCGGCGGGCGTTCGCGGGGCGTTCGGCGTTGATACAATTGGACGGCGCGGTTGTGGTCTTCCAAATGCGTGGAGAAGACATGGGTGCCGTCGTTGCGCGAAACAAAGAAAAGATAGGGGGTGTCGGCCGGGAAGAGGGCGGCGTGCAGGGATTCCCGGCCGGGATTGGCGATCGGTCCAGGGGGCAGCCCGCGGATGAGGTA
>JBFYWX010000019.1:0-4134 GCA_041310825.1 Desulfobacteraceae bacterium
TCCTGGGCGCATCGGGCGTGGAGGGGTCGGTGCCGCGCTCATATTCCAGCCAGTTCGCCACCCCGTCCCCGTCCGGGTCGAGGTCCGCGTCGTTCGCGCCCGGGTCGAGCCCGTGGGCCAGCTCCCAGTCATCGGGCAGCCCGTCCGCGTCCCAGTCCACGCAGATCGGCCCGTGGATCGTCGCCGCCCCGAAGACGTCCACGTCCTCCAGCCGATAGTAGTAAATCCTTCCCCGCACCACTCCGCTGTCGGTAAAGCGGTAGCTCCCGCCGATCGCATCGAAGCCCCCCGCGATCAGCCCTTCGGTCAGCCGCACGTAGGGCCCCCCGCGGCTCTCCGCCCGGTAGAGGTGGAAGCCCATGTTCTCCCCCTCCACCCCCGTCTCCCAGGAAACCGTGACCGCCTCCCCCGCCCCCCGCGCCCGCAAATCGAGGAGGGTCACCGCCGTCACCGCAGCCATCCGCACCTCGCCGTAGACATCGTAGCTGTCAAGCTCATTACTGTCCGTGGCGTTGAAAAGCCGGAAGCAGTAGTCCGCCTCGGCCTCCGCGCTGATGGTCGCCTTGATCGCAAACTCGATCTCCGTGAACTGGGTGCCCGTGAGCGTGATGCCGCCGGTGGTGTTGGCCTCCTGCTTCACCTGGCCCGCCACAAAGGTGCTGTTCTCGTCGGTCAGCCCATCGGCGACGTTGGTGGTGGAGGCTCCGTCGGTGAGGTAGTCGCTTGGAAAAAGCTGCCAGTGGGCGCTCGCGTCGGTGCCTCGCTCCGGCACATCGCTGTAGCTGCCCGAGCCGCAGGTGCCGGTCTTGGCCATCTGCAGCTTGTAGGTCACCGGCCCCGAGCTGTCGGTGCCTTCGTTCGACACCATGAAGCGCAGCCGGTAGAGGGTGCCGAACTCCGCGCCGGTTAGCTTGGTGTCCTCGGCGGCCGCCCAGGTGGCGCCGGCGCCGCCCCCCGGGGTGCCCGCCTCGGACCAGGTCGGGCTGGTGGTGCCGCTCCTGGTGTCGGCCTCCACGCGGATCCGGCCCACCCCGCCGGCGCCGCCGCCGCCGGCACCTTGGGCTGACGTCGGCGCCGAGACGGCGCCGCCGGTGGCGGTGACCAGGGAGGAGCCCAGGGTCGCACTGTTGGCCTGGATCAGGACCGAGCCTCCGGCGCCGCCGCCGCCGCCGGAGGCGTAACTGGCAGCCTGCCCCTGGTCGCCGTTGCTCCTGATCGCGCCGGAGACGGTCACCGTGTTGGCGATGATCAGGACGATGCCGCCCCCTGCCCCCCCCGCCCGCGCGGAGCCGCTGGGCCCGTTGGTCCCGCCACCGCCGCCGCCGCCCGAACCGGGAAAGAGGGTGGTCAGGGCCGCGGCGCCATAGGTGCCGCCGCCACCGCCGCCGCCCGAACCGCCGTAGCCGCCACTTGCATTAGAGCCGGCGCCTCCCTGGCCGGTAGTTGCACCCGAGCCGGCGTTGCCGCCTGAAATGCTGCCGCTGCCGGGGCAACCCATGTATCCGGCGCCGCCGCCGCCCGCGCTCACACCCGTGTTGCCACCCGAGCCCCCCGTGCCCCCCGAGGTGCCGCAGTCGTTTCCGCCGCCGCCGCCGCGGCTTGTCTGAGTTCCCTTGCCGGTGTTCTGGTCCCCCGAGCCACCGCCCGAGGTCCCTGTAGCGTTATAAAGGCCGCCCGAGCCCACGCTGCCGTCGAAAGACTCGCCGTTGGTACCCCCGGTTGGGGTCGTTGCCCCCCCCGCCCCGCCGCGGTAGCCCAGAGCGTTGGCGCTGATGCTGCCGCTGGCGCTCACGGTCACCGTGCCGGTGGCGCGGAAGGCCACGATCCCGGTGTACTGGTTGTCCGTGCAACTGGAGTCGTCGTGATCCGTGCCCCCGTCCCAGGCGCCCGACGTGATCGAGTAGGCATTGGTGGTGACGTTGGTGTATTGCGGCACCCGCTGGACGAAGACCTTCTGAGTGGTGAAGGAGTTGCCGCTGCCGTCGTAATCGTTGCCGGGCGCCGAAGCCACCGTGAGGACCCCGCCGCTCACCGACTGGACTTTCAGGAACTCGTAGTTGCCGACGCTGCCGTTATCGCTCGATGACCCCTGAAGGTTGATGATCAGGATCTCGTCGCCGGCCGCAATCCCGTTGGTGTTGGAGAGCGTGGTGCCGGCCGCGTTGCGGAGCGTGATGCTGGTTCCGGAGATGGCCCCTACCCGGTAGGCCACCCCGTCCGGGTAGGAGCGCCCGCCGGCACGGGCCTGTGTGTTAAGGTTCAGGTTTGAGGAAAGTGAAATCGCCCCGTCGGCCCCGGTGCCGGTGTTGAATCCCCCTTCCCCCCCGTCGTCGTTGCGCCAGCGCACGTGGATCTGGGTCAGGTCGACATTGTCCGCCGTGTGGGTGACGTTGGTCGCGGCGCTGCCCCCCACCGTGCCCGAGGTGAGGGTAATGTTGCTCGTCCCGAGGCCGATCGTGACCGTGTCCGTGCCCACGAGGCTGCTCACGTCGCCCTTGAGGATGTAGTTGACCGTGCTGCTCGCGCCGATCGTGAAGTCTGTAGTGAAGGTGATGGTGCTGACCCCGGCGTTCACCACCCCTGAGCCGCCCACGCTCGTCGTCTCGCCCGCCCCGATCGTGCCGTCGTTGTTGGCGTCCACGTAGATCGCAAGGTTCGCGAAGTCCCCCTGGGCGATGCCCGTCACGCTGGAGAGCGGGAAGACGATCTGGTCCACGGTCTTGGAGCCCGCCGTGTTGTTGGTGAGCTTGAAGGCGAAGAGCTCGGCGCCGGTGACCGAGGAGGCGGTGGTGAACTTGTCGGCCTCCTGCCCGGCCGCATGGTTGGCCAGGTCCACGTCGGTGGTGGCCGCCGGCTTGATCGGCACGGCGCCGATGGCCCATGATTGGCTGTTCTTGAGAGTCCAAGACATGGTCACGGTGGAATCCCCGGCTTCGGTGCTTCCACCCCCTTCGGTACTGGCAGGCGCCACCTTCCAGCGCTGTGTCTGCCCCGAGCCAACCGCATTTAGGGCGTTCCAACAGGTCGCAACGGTATCGAAAACCAGCTCGCCAGTGGCCGAGGAGACATTGACAGTCGCTGGGCCGGTGTTATGGTTGGCGGCACCCTGAAAAGTCCCCAGGGGGGTGGTCTGGTCCACACCCGTGAAGGTCATGACCCCGACCACAGAGCCCTGGCCAGGATTCGATGAATAATCCACAACGAGGTCGTAGGTGCCCGTGTCGGGAGCCACCAGGCGGTACATCCACATCTTCGTGTAGTTGTCTGATGTGCTGGCTGAGCCGACGAGCGTCAGGGCAACGTTGTTGTATTTGACGCTGGAAATGGCCGCGCTGCTTCCCCCGGCTCCGGCGCTGATCCCGACGAGCATCAGGCGGTTCGCGCCCGAGGTCGTATGCTGTACTGTAATGTCGCCGGGTCCGCTGCCGCTGGAGGTCGCGTCAACGGCGATGGCGGCATTCGCTGCGGCGGCGGACAGCAGGGTGAAAAGGGCCATCAAAACGGCAAAAGCGGCCCTGATGACATATCTCCTTGCCTTGTCTTCCCCTCCAGTCTTGGGGGAGCGGGATGAGGAGAATGGAGTTGCGGGCGTTAGCGCGTTTTCGGGCGCCGCAGGCGGGGCACAGGTTGAAGAAGTCGTTCGGATTGCTTTCATCACCGTCCTCGTTTGCTCGATACGGCTCAAATTCTGTGGGTTCTTCAGCTACGGTCGCAGGCCGGCAGAGAATAGGCCCCGAGGTTTTGTTGCAAGATCTGTGCGCATGCGCATACGAATCCTAACCCTCCGGTATCAAGCGGCTTTCAGACCGTGGCGCCGGCGCGCTGTCGGCGGCGCTGACAATTTGCGGCAGACGCTTGCCGCTTTTGGAAACCAAGCGAAATCAACGTGTTGCCAAAAAAAGGGGGCGCCGGATGATGCGGGTGGGGAAAGCGTCAACAGCGATCGTGCGAGCTTAGAGGCGGCGATGGGGCGGATCGCAAGTGAGGGGCGCTCAAGGGGTGAACCAAAAAATATTTAGTCTCTTACCAATGAAATTGTGTGTGTTTTGTGTACAATATTTTTACACGCCCCAGCAAAACCAGACTGGCATTGTGTTTACAAAGATTTAAATTCTGTCCAACTTTTTAACTTTT
>JBFYWX010000024.1:0-3032 GCA_041310825.1 Desulfobacteraceae bacterium
GGATCGCAGCCACGAGATCCGGGTCGTTTATGCCCGGCTCGGCCCGGGGCTGGTGATCCATCTCGGGCAGGCCATGGAGGATCTGGCGCGCGTCATCGACGCCTTCCAGAAGGTTTTCCTGGTCGTGATGGCCGCGCTTTTCATTCTGGCGGCGGGGGTCGGCTGGTTCATGGCGCGCCGGGCGCTCTCCGGGGTGGAGCGCGTCACCCGCACGGCGCAGGGAATCTCGGGCGGGAGCCTCACCGAGCGGGTCCCGGTCCGGGGGCGCGGAGACGAGGTCGATCAACTCGCGGTCACCTTCAACCAGATGCTCGACCGGATCGAGACCCTCGTGACCGGCATCAAGGAGATGACCGACAACATCGCCCACGACCTGAAAAGCCCCATCACCCGCATCCGGGGGCAGGCCGAGCTGGCCTTGACGGGCGAGGGGTCGCGGGAGGAGTACGAAACCATGGCCGGCAGCACCGTCGAGGAGTGCGACCGGCTGCTCGCGATGATCGACACCATGCTCTTCATCTCCCGCACCGAGGCTGGTGTGACCCAGCCTGAGCTCCGGGAGGTGGACCTCGCTGCCGTGGTCGCGGACGCCTGCCGGCTGTTCCAAGCCCTGGCCGAGGAGAAACGCATCCGCCTGAGCTGCGATTCGCCCGAGGCCCTGACGATCTCAGGCGACATCCGCCTCCTCCAGCGCATGCTGGCGAACCTCCTGGACAACGCCATCAAGTACACTCCGCCCGAGGGGTCGGTGCGCGTTTCCGCCCGGCGCGTATCCCCGCATCAGGTCAGCATCGAAGTTGCCGACACCGGCCCCGGCATCTCCCAGTCGGACCTGCCCCACGTGTTCGAGCGCTTCTACCGCGGCGACCCCAGCCGCACCCAGGCCGGGGCCGGGCTGGGCCTGAGCTTCGCCCGGGCGGTGGCCCGGGTCCACGGAGGAGACATCACCGCCGTCAGCCCGGGTGCAGGGAGTGTGTTTGCAGTATCAATCCCATGCCGATCGGCCTGAGATGGTGCCCATAGAAATCGTGGACCTTGAGCTTTGATGGACTCGTAAAGTCCTTATTTTTAGACGGCTTTGTAAAAAGCCCAAGATCAAGGCGTGCGAATCCCGTGTCGCGAGGCGTACTTCCAGTACGCCGCAGCGACCACGGGATGAAGCGCAACGCAGAGATTGGGGTTTTTACGAAGTCGTCAGCTTTACCGCGCGACACTTTCATAACCAACCAAAATCCTATGCTTTTCTGGAAACATCGGCTGCTCCCGGCTGATTTTATCAAAAAAGATTGTAATATCAGATTATTAAAAAATTTTAACTCTTGACATCACTTTCCTAAGAGGTTAAGAATTATTTACATAACGCCAGATGAGATCAGCATCCAGGCCCGGTTGAAATCATCGTTAATGTTTCGACAACTGCCATTAAGAACTCCATCCATCCTCGCCTTCCATTTCAAAGCATACTCATTTTCATCGCTCATCATCCAACCCAAACTGGTGGAGGTTGCCAATGGCGCAAAACCCTGCTCAGACTCAAGACTATGAAATCGTAAGAGATCGGGCTCAAACCAAACTCTCCGATCTCTGGACAAAGGAGGATTACTGGGCCATCTGGCTCGGGTTTGTCCTGATCATCGTGGGCATGCTGATCTATCTGCCGCGGCAGCCCAAGGACATGCATGAGAAGATCGACAAAGCCAATGCCACGCTTGCGGCCGAGGCGGCCAAGGCCCCGTTCCGGACCATCGAATGGTACCAGGCTTCGGATTCCAAGGGCGGAATCCGGGCCAGCCGGGAGCCCCACGGGCAGACCATTGACTCGTGGATGAAGAAACCCGGGGGGTGGGTCTCGAACCCCATCGACAGCTTGGTCGTGACCAAGGAACAGGCTGAGGCCAAGAACGCGGCAGCCAAGGCCGGTCACGAGAAAGCCAAGAAAAAAATGGACGACGCCTTGGCCGCGGCAAAAACCGCCCAGGCGGCCGCCGCTGGGGCGGGGTTCAAGGATGCGAAGCTCAACGAGGCGGCCAAAGATGCCATCGGGGAGTGGCGGGCGGCGCGCCGGGGCGAATCCTCGGCCAAGGGAAAGACCGCCAATAAACCGTTCAATCTGATCCCCTCCCTGATCGGGCTTTGCGTTGTTTTGGCCATTTTCTTCTCCATCGGGATCAAGTTCATGGGTAAATCCGTAGGCCAATTCCTGGTGGCGTTTCCCTTCGTCTTCCTCCTTGCAACCCTGGCCTTCATGGGGGGTGAGCAGTCCACCATGAAGTACTACGGGTTCGGGGATCCGCTGTGGGCCATCGCGATCGGTCTGTTGATCAGCAACACGATCGGAACCCCCAAGTGGGTCCAGCCGGCGGTGCAGACCGAGTATTACATCAAGACCGGCCTGGTGCTCCTGGGCGCCGAAATTCTGTTCTCCAAAATCGTCCAGATCGGGATTCCGGGTATCTTCGTCGCCTGGGTGGTGACGCCCATCGTGCTCATCCTAACCTATATTTTCGGACAGACCGTCGTTAAGATGCCCTCGAAGACCCTCAATATCACGATCAGCGCCGACATGAGCGTCTGCGGCGTCTCGGCCGCCATCGCCACGGCCGCGGCCTGCCGGGCCAAGAAAGAGGAACTCACCCTGGCCGTCGGGCTGAGCCTGGTCTTTACGGCGATCATGATGGTGGCCATGCCGATCTTCATCAAGGCCGTGGGCATGCCCCACGTGTTGGGCGGGGCCTGGATGGGCGGCACCATCGACTCGACCGGCGCGGTCGCCGCCGCTGGTGCCTTTCTGAGCGACAAGGCGCTTTACGTGGCGGCTACGATCAAGATGATCCAGAACGTCCTGATCGGGGTGACGGCCTTCGGCGTGGCGGTCTACTGGTGCGCCAAGGTGGACTGCGTCCCCGGCGAGAAGGTGAGCCCGATGGAGATCTGGCACCGCTTCCCCAAGTTCGTCCTGGGGTTCCTGGCCGCCTCCATCATCTTCTCGCTGCTCTACGAAGCTATCGGCAGCGATGCCGGCCACACCCTGG
>JBFYWX010000025.1:0-5285 GCA_041310825.1 Desulfobacteraceae bacterium
AAAAGTGTGCGGCTATTTCTTTTCGTCCGTGGGAGGGGCGGCGAGGAGGCGGCTGAAGCTCTCGGTCAACTCGCGGAACTGCCCGCTCTGGAGCTCGATCAGATTCTGGAAGCCGCGCACGACGTCCCCTTGAGCCATTTGGCTCTGGCCCAGCTGCAGTTGGAGCTTTCTCAGGGCCGCCTCCTGTTCTTGGACTTTCCGCCGCAGTTCCTCGGATTGCTTTTGGAGGCGCAGGTAGTCGGATTTCGGCACGACTCCCAGGGCATCCAGATAGGTTCGATAGGCCTGCTCAAATGTGGATCGTGCAATCTTCAGACGCTCTGCATCGTTCCCCCCTGCGCCGCTGAAACCATACGCCCGGCGGAACATGGTTTCCATCTCCGCGAAGCCGCGCATGCCCTTTTCCATCCAGCGCGCGAACTCCTCCACCTGCCGCTGCCCGGCGGCGGCGGAGAGAAGAAGATTCCCCCAGAATTCCAGGAAGTGTTTGTCCATCACCCGGCGGCCTCCAGGTCGAGCTGGAAGCGGACCGGCCCCCGGCTCTGCTTTTCCCCGAAGCGGGTGTGCAGGGCGCAGGCCGAGGCGGGGTCCGACCAGGAGGTCGCCATCGCGACATGGCCTTTCGGAAAGGCGGAGACCTCCGCTTCGATGTAATCCAGAGGTGCAAGGGCCGTGGCCGGCTCCACCAGGTTGTCGTTCAGGCCGTAGCAGATGAGCCAGGGGATCTGCTTCTCGGCCAGGCGCTTCAAGTTCAGCCGGCGGCCGAAGAGTTTCACCGGCAGGGTCCCGTCAGCCGCGATCGGGGTGTTGTATGAGGTGAAGCTCATGCGCGTGATCGCGAGCGGAAGGTCGTTTCTCTCGTTGTTCAGCCAGTAATTGAGCGCGGCTGCGGTCTTGCTGATCTTGAATCCCGTGCCCTGCTGGGCGGCGAACATTATCAGGTCCCGGTAAAAGGCGCTGATCGGGGACTCGTCCTCGATGCTGCGCAGTTTGTAAACCCACCCCATCAGCTTTCCGTCGGCCAGCTTGTTGCCGTTCGGCAGCGTCTTGGTCCCGTAGTCGAGGTCGTTGAAACGCCGGGGCAGGCTGGAGAGAAAGCTCGCAAGCCCCTCGCTGCGGGTGCCGTCCATAGGGGCGACGCAGGTGACAAAGGCGTCCACCAGGCCGTCCAGCTCGCCCGAGAGCAGATTGCACAAGGCCGAGAACCCTCCCTGGCAGTAGCCGTTCAGGGTGAGGCCGCGGCCGTGCCGCTTCCGGATCGCCTCGCAGAAGATACGGGTGTCGCGGGCGTCATCTTCGCCGGTCATGACCTGGAGGGCTTCCGTGGTCTGAATGTCTTTTAGAATGCGGATGTAGGTCGGGATCCCCTGGTTCGCGAAGCAGTGGGCGTAGCTGCGCTTCTCCCCGGGCAGAAAGCCGAGGATGTTGGCCCCGAGGACATAGGGGGGCAGGATCAGAATCGGCTTGCCCCCATCGCGGACTGACGCCTGCGGTTCGGTGGGAAGCACCTGGTAGAGCAGAAAGCGCTCGGTCTCGGCCACCTTGGGATCCACCCCGCGCTCGAAATGGAACCCGTATTCGGACGCAATGGCCCGAATGGCCGCGGGGTAGCGGAACGCCACCAACTCGAGCAGCTCCGCCTTGCGTTGCAATAAGGTCTGCACCCCTTTCAGATCGCCTTCGAAGATGAAAGGGGCAAGGGCCGCCGCCGTTTTGGGGGACTCGAGCCGCGCGTACTCTCCGAAGGCCTCGAGGGCGCCCGTAAGCGCGCGGTTGGCCAGATCCAGGTTGAACATCCCCAGATCGGTGTAGTCCTTCAGCGTTTGCAGCGCATCATGGCGGCCCAGCTTGCCCAGTTCCACATCCCGGAAGTAGTTCGTGGCCAGCATGTAGGGGATGATGAACTCGTTGGCATACCGCGCCAACGCTGCCGCTCCGTTCTGAGCGGCGGTTGCCAGGTGGGCGACACCGGTGAGATAGGTTTTCAGACCCTCAAGCGCTGCATCCGCTGCGGCGTCCCGGGATCGATCGTCACCCATGAGTCACACTCCTGTGGAGTAGGTTGATAATCGGGGTCGGTATCGGTGGAAAGAATATACTTTCCATGTGGGACTGGCTCCCGGCCTTCGCAGCCAAGCTGCTTCGGCGGAGTAGGCTCCAGCCACGATCCGATCGCGGTCCCGCCCCCGCGGGACTTCCACAGAAAAAGACTGACTTACTTGAATGGTAAATCAGGTGCCGATATCAACCCCGACTGCATCCTGAAGTTCGAACCTTAAACCGTGAACCGCTGAACCGTGAACATTGAAACCGTTGAACCTTTGATGCGTTTACTTGTTGAAATACTCGTCCACCTTCTGGAAGCTTTCGTCCACCATCTTTTTGAAATTTTCACGGCCCTTCTTATACGCGTCGACCCAGTCGGTGATCACCTTGCGGCCTTCCTGGGGGAGCCAGGTGGCCTGCTCCAGCATGGTGTTGGCCATCCGCTCGGATTGCTCCTGCAGCATCACCATGGCGCTGAAGGTGTTGTCGAACGCCGCCTTGTTGAAATCGAACATCTGTTTGAACATCTGTTTCTGGTCCATGAGGTCCTCCTTTTGGTTTTTGGTCTCGGAACGACCGGTTTATCGCACCATTTGGTTGAAGTGCGCCGCATCAGGGAAAGGCGCCGGGCCACCGCTCTACTTCCATCCGCTGAAACTATAGTATCCAAATGGAAGATGTCAAGGAAAATATTGCAGTGCACAATAACGTATTTTAAATCTTAAAAAACATATAGACATTAATTGTACAATATCATATATAATTCTGCAATGAACATCATGTTGTACCGGCAGGCAACCCATCTTGATGGTGCGTTACAACAATTGATTACAGGTGGAAGAGGGGTCATGGAAACCGTTGTGGTCTTGAAAAAATATTCCAATCGGCGGCTTTACGACACCGAAAAGAGCCTTTATGTCACCCTGGCGGAGGTGGCTGAAATGATTCGGGGGGGGCGCGATGTCAAGGTGATCGACGCCCAGACCAAGGAGGAGGTCACCGCCTTCATCCTGACCCAGGTCATTCTCGAGGAGGCGAAGACCCGGCAGAGCCTGCTCCCGGTGCCCCTGCTGCACCTGATCATCCGCTTCGGAGACAATCTGCTGTTGGACTTCTTCGAAAACTACCTGCAGCAGACGATTCAGGCCTACGTGGCCCAAAAAAACCTGTTCGAGGAACAGTTCAAGCAGTGGATCCGCAGCGGGGTCAATTTGTCCGAAGCGACCCGCCGGGGCATGGGCAGTCTGGCGGGACTGCAGAAGCTCTTCGACCTCAACCCGTTTCTGAAATTAGGCCCTTCGGAAAAGACGGGGGAAAAAGGAGAGGGCGGCGCCCAAAAATGACGACTTTGTAAAAACCCAAATCTCTGTCCCGCCATGGCGGGATACGCCTCGCGACACGGAATTCGCCCGTCTTGACCTTGGGCTTTTTACAAAGTCGTCGGGATCAAGTGCTTTTACGGTTCCGTTGAAATATGCATTATCCGAAAAGACTTCATGGGTCCCATCGACCCGCTCGGAAAAAATATGGTATAGTCGCACCCGATAGTATGTCCGCCGATCTTGGTGCCCGGATTCGACGCTAATTACGAAGCGAAAGATAAGTGCCATGCCGCTTGAAACGGTGGAGACCTTGAAAGAAAAGCTCCTGTCTAAACTCCGATCGGCCGGGTCGGGCGGGCTCGCCAAAGGCAAGCTCGGGATCCGAGGCGCCGGTGGAAATTGCGCCCAGGCCTTGAGTGCGCTGATCGCGGAGCGGAAAATCGCCAACCTCGGAACGGCGACGCGGACCTGCTATGTTTTGATCGAGCACTTCAACCCCCTCGAGCGGGCCTGCGCGCGAATCGAGAAAAATGCCCGTGACGCGCTCTCGACGCGCGGGGGGCCGATCGAACTTATGACCCAGCGGGACCTCGAGAAGGGGTGCCAGGGGGAGGTGCGCAAGAGCGCCGGAGAGGCGCTCGACCGGCTGGTGAAGCAGGGGCGCCTCCTCAGGTTCCGCCGCGGCCGCACCCTCTACTACGTGCATGCCGACACGCACGCCGGGGCCGCTCACCCGGAGGCGGTCGCGGCCGTTTCGCTGCCGCCTCCGGCCCCCGTGCCCGCCGCTTTCGACCGGCAGGCGGTCGCGGCCGCCTATCGCCGGCTGCGGCAGCGGCTGGGGTACGGCAACGTCGAAATCGCCGAGCTGCGCCGTGAAGCCGGCTGCACGCTGGATGCGCTCAAAGAGTTTCTGATTGAAGAGAGCCGCGCGGGGCGCGCCGTCCTGAGCCTGGGCGATGCCTCGGTGTCGAACGAGGAGAGCCGTGCGGCGGCGGTCGAACTTTTCGGCAAACCCCATCTTCTCGTCCGGCTGGATGAAGCGTGAGCCATGGACGTCAACCCGTTTGAAAGCGTCATCGTCTCCGAGCCCCGGCGCATCGACACCCCGGTGGCGGGGCTGAACGAGACCCCGCTCGGGAGCCTGGCGGGGCAGTTCGAAAAGCTTGTCGGCGGAGAGCTCCCGCGCTCGGTCAAGCTGTCCGGGGCGCAGCTGGTCCAGTCGCCCGCGCCGGGCTACGGCAAGTCCCACCTCATCGGCAGGCTCTTCAAGCGGCTCTCCGGGCGGGCGACCCTGATCTATCTGCGGCCCTACACCAACTCCTCCGCCTGCTGGCGGTCGATTCTGTTGAAGACGGTCCAGGAGCTGGAGTTTCCGGAGAGCGCGGCGGCCGAATTCTGCGGCGAGCAGGAAGCCAACCAACTCGAGGCCCTGGTCCATGGGATCCTTATCAACGTGGCCCTCAACGGAATCGCAGACGGTGCCATCAAGGTCCGCGACCGGCGGCAGGAGGCCGCGCTCGGTTTCTTCCGAAAGGTCTCCCTCAAGGAGCTGCGGGCCAAGAAACACTGGGTCGGGTGGGTGTTCGAAAAAAAGGTCGGACTCGCCGAACTGATGGAACGCCAGCTCAAGCAGCGGGGGATCTTTCTGAATGCATCCCCGCTCGCATGGCTGAGCGTCCTCGTCCGCTACGCCTACCGGCCCAAAGACTATGAGCTGCGGCAGGCCTGCCTGGACTGGCTGCGGGGGGGAAGCGTTGACGATGCGGAGGCGGAGCGGATCGGGATTCCGCCCGCCGACCGGCCGGGCCACGACTTGCCGATCGAGGCGCTCAACTCCGCCGCCAAGGAGCGGATCGCCGATTTCTGCGGACTGGCGGGGTTTTTCCGGCCCTTTGTCTTCTGCTTCGACCAGACCGA
>JBFYWX010000042.1:0-3525 GCA_041310825.1 Desulfobacteraceae bacterium
CCGGCCATTTCGGTCGGCGGCCGCGTGACGAAGAGCCAGTACCAGTACACCCTGCAGGGGACCGACGTGGAGGAGCTCTACCGCGTCGCGCCGCAGCTGGCCGAGAAGATCCAGGCCCTTCCCGGCTTTCTCGACGTCAACACGGACCTGCAGCTCAAAAACCCCCAGGTCTTCATCGACATCGACCGCGACAAGGCCGCCGCGCTCGGCATTTCGGCCGAGCAAATCGAGGATGCGCTGTACAGCGCTTATGGCTCGCGCCAGATTTCGACAATCTATGCCGATACCAACCAGTACCAGGTCATTCTAGAGCTCAAGCCCGAGTACCAGCTCAACCCGGCGGCGCTCGGGCTGCTCTACGTGCGATCCTCCGCGGGGGGGCTCGTCCCGTTGGATGTCTTCGTCCGGACGCGCACCGGCTACGGGCCGCTCTCCATCAACCACAGCGGGCAGCTGCCCTCGGTGACGATCTCCTTCAACCTTCGTCCGGGGGTGGCTCTGGGCGATGCGGTGGCGGAGCTGAACCGGCTGGCCCTCGTGATGCTGCCGCCGACCATCACCGGCAGCCCCCAGGGGTCGGCCCAGATCTTCGAGGCCTCATTGAAGAACCTGGGGCTCCTGCTGGTGGTGGCGATCCTCGTGATCTACATCGTGCTCGGCATCCTTTACGAGAGCTTCATCCACCCCCTCACCATCCTTTCGGCCCTGCCGCTGGCCGGGGTGGGGGCGCTGCTGACCCTTCTGATCTTCGACGCGCAGCTCGACATCTACTCCTTCGTCGGTCTCATCCTGCTCGTGGGGCTCGTGAAGAAGAACGGGATCATCATGATCGACTTTGCCCTCGAGGCCCAGCGCGTGGGGCGCCAGCCGCCGGTGGAGGCGATCTACGAGGCCTGCATCGTGCGTTTCCGGCCCATCATGATGACCACCTTTGCCGCCCTCATGGGCACGCTTCCAATCGCCATCGGCTGGGGCGCGGGCGGGGAGTCGCGCCAGCCGCTCGGCCTGGCGGTGGTCGGGGGGCTGCTTTTCTCCCAGATGCTGACCCTCTTCGTGACCCCCGTCATCTATCTCTATATGGATGCGCTGCAAAAACGCTTTCGCCGACCCATCAGCGCAACGATTACCGGTGAGGGGCAGCCGACCCTCCCGCGGTGATGCCTCCACCCGTGTCTGTCGCCCGGCTCATCCCCTGACCACCTCGCGGATTGCCCATTTGATGGGGCTGCATTATCTATTGCCCATCCGATCCTCCGCATCTCACCGCGCCGGCGGACACCCCCGGGATGGGGTGGGTCCTATTCAGACGGCGGAGAGGCTGACACGGAGTCCAAAGCGATGACCACGAATGCAAATGAAGACAAGATTTCAGGTGCGCTGCACGGGCTTTACATCGGCGATGCGCTCGCCATGCCGGTGCACTGGTACTACAACCGCCAGGCCCTCGTCGAGGACTACGGCCGGGTCGTCGACTACCTGACGCCCCGGAACCCCCACCCCGACAGCATCCTGTTCCGCTCGCGCTATACGGCGCCGAATGCGCGGGGGGATATCCTGCACGACCAGGCCCGGTTCTGGGGAGCGAAGGGGGTCCACTACCACCAGTTTCTGAAAGCGGGCGAGAACACCCTGAACCTCACGCTCTGCCATCTGCTGATCGAGTCCTTGAACGCTACGGGCGGTTATGACCCGGACGACTACCTGCGGCGCTACATCGCGTTCATGACCACCCCCGGCAGCCACCGGGACACCTACATCGAGGAGTGCCACCGGAACTTCTTTTCCAACTACGCGCGCGGTGTTCCGCCGCGTCGCTGCGGGGCGGAGGAGAAGCACATCGGCGGGCTCGCCATGATGATCCCCGTGGTCCTCTACCATCAGGACCGGCCGGAGCAGGCCCGGGCGGCCGCCCTGGACCACCTCGCGCTCACCCACCCCGGCCCGAAAATGGCGGACGCCGGCCGGCTCCTGTCCGATCTGCTCGTGGCGGTCTTGTCCGGCGGACCGCTGGCCGAGGTGATCCGGCAATTGATCCGGGATCAGACGAGCCCCCTCACGGGCCACCCGTTTGAGAAACTGCTGAGTGAGCCGGACGACTGGGTCATCGGACCGCGCTTCAGCACGGCCTGCTACGTGGAGCATTCGGTGCCGGCGGTGCTTTACCTGGCGTTGAAGTATGCCCGCCGCCCCGAAGAGGCCCTCATCGCCAACACCCATCTGGGCGGCGACAACGCCTCTCGCGGGGCGGTCCTGGGGGCGCTGCTCGGGGCGGAGAACGGTCTTGAGGGGTTTCCCCGGCGCTGGGTCGAGGGGCTGAAGCACCCCCCGCCTGCACTGCGGCATTGAAAATCGCGCGATCGGATTTAGTATTACCCCAACCTACCCCTCTCCCCCCGTCGGCACGCAGTGACGGCGGCCGATTGGCCGGCGATCCGGCAGTATCGTGACGAACAGGCACCGGGCCGTAGACGGGCAAGGAGGATTTTTCGAACACAAAGACAAAAGGAGATACCCTGCCATGATACGTTGGGCACTGATGGCCCTGGTGGCCATAGCCGTTGGTTTTAGCTTAGGCCTGCCCGCAGCCTCCGCCGAGGCGGTGCGCATGAGCCAGGAAGAGCTCAAGTCCAGACTGGAGGAGCCGGCCCTCGTGATCGTCGATGTGCGCTCCCACACCGATTGGTTTCTGTCGCGGGAGAAAATCAAAGGGGCCGAGCGCGAAAATTACCGCGACTTCGAGGGGTGGGCGGCAAAGTTCCCCAAGGAGAAAACCATCGTCCTCTACTGCGCCTGAAGGAATGAAGGCTCGAGCGCAAGTCTTGCGCTCAGAATGGCGCAGGCCGGCTACCCCAGGGTGTTCGCGTTGAAGGGCGGCTGGGACGAGTGGAAGAAAAACAACTACCCCACGGAGGCGAAATAGGCCCCGGAGCGGAGAGTCCGAATTCCGGATCGCCGGTGTGTTTCACCCCTACCGATCCTGCGCCCCGGGCCAAGCGCCCGAACAGCCGCCCGGGGCCGTGGTTCAAGAGGGTGCCGTCCCCACCCGCGCTTGTGTCTGCGGGCGCACAAGGAATTGCATCCTCAGCCGGCCCAGGGTGACGACATCCAGGCTGTTGAGCTTTGTGGCCGCCTTGACGGCGACCCCGTTGACTTTCACCCGGGCGAGCCCTCCGACCCGGCTGATGTGCCAGCCGTCCTCTATCCGGTTGATCACCGCCGCGGTCGCGGCGACGAAGAGCCCTGCGACCATGATGTCCGCGGTCAGATCCTTGCCGATCCGCACCGGCCGGTCCCCCAGCACGATCTCTTTCCGGGGCTCGGACAGAATGACCAAGACGGGTATGGCCGCCCGCTTGGCAGCCCCGCTGTTGGGGTGGGGCCGGTGGTTCTTCCGGAGCAGTTCCCGGAACTGACGCGTGTCCATCTGCATCGTCTCGACGATCGAGCTTGACATCTTCTCCGGCAGGCCCTGGTTTTTGGGGTGCGAGAACGTGAGCGTGTGCTTGCCGATCGTGACGAGGTCCC
>JBFYWX010000071.1:0-12573 GCA_041310825.1 Desulfobacteraceae bacterium
CGTGTCTTTTTCCCGTTTGCGCTGGGCTATTTTCTGTCGCTCCTGTTCCGGGTGGTCAACTCCGTCATCGCCCCGGACCTCGTCACCGGCCTCGGCTTAGGTCCCTCGGAGCTGGGGTTGCTTACGGCCACCTATTTCATCAGCTTCGCGGCGTTTCAGCTGCCGCTGGGCATTCTCCTGGACCGTTTCGGGCCGCGCACCGTTCAATCGGCCCTGCTTGTCTTCGCCGCGGCCGGGGCTGCAATCTTTTCCACGGCGCAGGGGATAGCCGGCCTCGCGCTCGGCCGGGCCCTGATCGGGTTGGGGGTCTCCTCCTGCCTGATGGCCGCCTTCAAGGCCTTCACCCTGTGGTTTCCCCGCCAGCAGTGGCCGCGGGTCAACGGGTTTCAGCTTGCGGCCGGCGGGCTGGGGGCCATGGCGGCGACCGCACCGGTTCAAGCCGCCCTGAGCGTCACCGACTGGCGCGGCATCTTCCTCCTGCTCAGCGTCCTCGCCGCGCTCGCGGCCGTCGCCGTCTTCTGGGTCGTGCCCGAACGAAAGCGCCCCGACGGTGCGAGCCCCGCTCGCGATCAGCTGAAAGGAGTGGCCCAGGTCTTCACCAGCCCCGTCTTCTGGCGGGTGACTCCGCTCGCGACGGCGTCGCAGGCCACCTTCATGTCCATCCAAAGCCTGTGGGCGGGGCCCTGGTTGCGGGACACCGCGGGCCTGGATCGCAGCGGGGTCGCGGTCTTGCTCATGTGGCTCGCGGCGGCCATGGCCCTTGGCTACATCCTCCTCGGAACCCTGACCGAGCGGCTGAGCCGCGCCGGGGTCAGCCCCACGGCCACCTCAGTCGCCGGCATGAGCGCCTTCATCCTCGTGCAGGTCTTGATCGTGGCCTTCCCGGGCAGGTGGAACCTGCCCCTGTGGCTGCTCTTCGGTTTCACCGGAACCACCGGGGTCATCGCCTACGCCGGGTTGAGCCAGAGCTTCCCCGTGGAGCTGGCCGGACGGGTCAACACGGCGCTCAACCTCGTCGTGTTCGTGGCGGCCTTCGCGGCGCAGTGGGGGATCGGTGCGGTGATGGCCATCTGGCCGGTGGCGGAGAACGGCGCCTTCGCGGTCCATGGCTACCAGGCGGGGTTCGGCATGCTGATCGGGCTCCAGGTGGCGGCGCTGGGCTGGTATGCGGTAGCGCGAGGGGGGCGGGAAACCACATAGGGATGGGGTTGGAAAACGGGGCCCGAAGGCGTTTAACGTTGGTTCTGCGCTACGCTCGGGGCGTGCCGTGTTCGTCAGGGTGGACCCTTGGCGGCCGACACGGTCTTGAGGGCCGGGTCTTCTTCAGGATGCGGCCGGGGGGCCGTGTCCTGCTTGAACGCAAAGCGCAGCCGCTGCAGGGCGGTGTAGTTCGAAAAGAGAGCCACCAGCCAGATCGCAATTTGAAGCGCCACGGGGTGGATCAGGGCGCCGACCCCGAGAAAGACGATCCGCTCCGGGCGCTGCATGATGCCGACCTTGGCGGTGAATCCGAGGCTTTCGGCCCGGGCCCGGGTGTAGCTGACCATGAAGGAGCCGCAGAGCGCGAGGAAGGTCCCGGCCGAGCTTAGGTAGTCCCGGGTGAGCAGGAAGAAGCCGCCGATCCCGAAGAGCATTGCAAACTCGGCATAGCGATCCACGGATGAGTCCAGCAAGGCCCCGAAGCGCGACGCCTTCCCGGAATTGCGGGCGAGGCTCCCGTCGATCGAGTCGCACAACCCCCCCAGCAGCACCAGGAACCCGCCCCAGCGCGGGCTTTGAATGAAAAAGGCCGCCGCTGCGAAAAAGGTGATGATGACCCCGGCGGCGGTGAGCGTGTTGGGGCTGACCCCCCAGCGGGTGAAGAGCCGGACCAGCGGTGCGATCAGACGCATGTACCCGTTTTGGAAACTCTGCGGGATCAGCCGTTTGTCGTGCACGGTCATAAGGTCCCTTGCGGGTGAAGCGGATTGGGGACAGCGGGCAGGCGTCCACCCCAGGGCGGCTGCCATCCTTTTTGTAGCCTTTCTCTCTATATCGGGCCGCAGGTCATGTCAATCAGCGGAAGGTGCCGGCCGGTGACAGCCGGCGTCGGCATCGCCCAGGTCCAACATTTTCCGAGGGATGTGGCCGCCCGCCACGTGGCAGGCGGCCGTGCGGGCGGCTCGGGCGCAGGCCGGTGCGATGTCCAGCCCCTCGGCGAGGCGTGCTGCGGCATAGGCCGCGAGAAAAACGTCGCCGGCACCCGTAGGGTCCTCTTCCGTAACGACCGGTACGGGCGGGTAGGCGTGTCTTCGTCCCCGTGGGCCGAAGACCTCTCCGCCCCGCTCGCGGTCGCTGACCACCACCTCCTGGATGTCGAACCCGGCCATCATGTCGGCCAGATCCCCGCCGAGCGCCGCCAGCAACGTTGCGATCTCATCCCGGTCGGCCTTGAGGATATCGGCGGAGGCGAGCGCCGCGGGCAGGGCGTCGCAGGGCCCGGCGTCAATCCGTCCGGTGCTGACCCGCCGCACGAGGCCCTGGACGTCCAATACCACCCGCCCCGGCCAGTCCCGCAGGAGATGGAAGACCTCCTCTTCCATGTCCGCCGGGTGCAGGGGGCCCAGGTGAATGCAATCGACGGCGTCCAGCACCTGTCGGACCCGGACAGATCGGATCGGCCCGGCCCAACAGGGCATCGCCTGGGTCCTGATCCCTCCCCGGGTGCGATTGACGAAATGGGTGGTGAATTCACTCGCCTGCGCGTCAATCCGAATGCCCGCGTCGGACAGGCGGGCGAGGAGGGGCAGATGGGATGCGGCGACGCGGGTCACCACCCGGGCGGCAAGGTCCAGGCGGCGATAGGTCAGGCCGGCATAGGTGGTGACACCCCCCAGCCTCAGGCGGCGGCCGCTCGCGGAGATGTTGCAGTCGACGGTGGTCGATCCGATCACCGCCACCTCGCGGAAGATCCGGCCGGGAAGGGCGATGTCACCGGCGTGCGCCATGGGAGTCCGGTTTTCTTTACTCGCCTTTTATGGCGGAGAGTCCTTCTGGCCGTCGAGGATGGCCCTAAGGCGGTTGCGTTCGGCGCGCGCCTGCCGGAGCCGCTCTTCGATCAACTCCCTGCGGTCGGCCGGGGCCGCGGCGAGCTCGCGTTCCCATCTTGCGACCTCCCGGTGAAGGCGGTATAGGTCCTGGGCGATCAAACGAATGGACATGTTCTGAACTTACGCCATGCGGGACGAGGGTTCAATGGAATTCGACCTGGCGGGCTTTCTCAATCAGCCCCTTGCGATCGGGACCCGGCGGATTACCAAGCGGCTCACGCTGGCGCCGATGACCTATCTCGGCCATGTGGCCTTTCGTGAGCTTCTCGCCGAATGGGGGGGCTTCGGCCTGCTTTTTTCCGAGATGTGCAGCGCCCGGACCATCCCCACCGAGAACCGGCACGTTTCGGCCTTTTTCAAGTGGCGGGACGCAGAGCTGCCGCAACTGGCCTGCCAGATTTTCGGGGCGGAACCCGAGCGCATGGCGGACGCCGCCCGCCGGATTGCGGATGAAGGCTTCTTCGGGGTGGATTTGAACTTCGGATGCGCCACCGGGGCGATCTGCCGGCGCAGCTGCGGCGCCGCGCTGTTGAAGACGCCCGATGCCGCGGTGAAGATCGTCGCGGCTGTCCGCCGTGCCGTTACGATCCCGCTTTGTATCAAGTTCCGTACCGGGTGGGAGGATCGGCCCGATGGGGCGGTGGCGCTCGCGCGGCGGTTCGAAGCGGCCGGCGCCGATGCCCTGACCTTCCACCCGCGGACGGCGCCCGACCGGCGGGCCCGCCCCCCGCGCTGGGAGTACATCGGGCGGGTCAAGCAGGCCGTCGCGATCCCGGTCTTCGGCAACGGGGATGTCTTCGACGCCGACGGCTGCCGCCGGATGATCCGCACGACCGGCTGCGACGGGGTCGCGTTGGGGCGGATCGCGATCGCCCGGCCCTGGGTCTTCGCCGAGTGGGCCGACGGGCGTCGGCCCGGTCCGGACTGCCATCGCCGCACCCTCCTGCGGATGCTCGCGCTCCTGCCGCGCCACTTCGACGAGAAGGCCGCGCTGCGCCGCTTTCGCCGCTTCACCCTCTACTTCGCCGCCAACTTCCGTTTCGGCCACAGCCTGCTTCGCCGCGTTCAGGGCGCCACCGGCCTGGCGCAGGCCGCCGCCGTCGTCGAGGCCTTTTTCGACCCGCCTCCGGAGCTGAACCCGGTGCCGAACATGAATTTCTTCCACTGAGGCGACGGTGATTAAAAAAGTTCCATCTGGTCGCCGGGTCGGAGGGCGGCGGCGGTGGCTGTGGAGCGATCGTTGCCGGTGAGGACCCAATGAGGGTCGTCGCGGTAGGAGACTTCAAATCCCTTGCTCCCGTTGACCTCGATCTCCTCGGGCCGGTTTAAGAGAATTTCGGTTTCCTGCCGGGTGACCACGGGAAAGCCGTAATGGCGGTTTGCATATTGGATGCTGCGCCCCTCCGCGCGGCTGCGTTCGAGAAAGGCGAGATGCGCATCGATCCGTGCTTGGATGCGCGCCCGGGCCGAAGGAATCAACTCACCCAGACCCCCGAAAATTTCCTCGCGAAACTCCTTTTCGATTTCGATACCGACGCTGTGGCGGCCGGCCGCCGCCGCGGCCTTCATCGTGGTGCCCGTGCCGAGGAAGGGGTCGAGCACCGTGTCGCCCTTGACCGAGAACATGTTGACCAGACGGTAGGCGAGCTCGAACGGGAAGGCTCCGCTGCGGGGGCGGGCCTCGTTCCGGCCGAGGCCCTGGCGGGAGCCGAGAAGGTCCATCCAGACATCGGAGAACCAGGCGTTGCGCTCCTCCCAGAATATGGCGCTCTCGCGGCGCCGCTGTTTCACGCCGGGATCGTCGAACTCCCGCTTGCCTCCCTTGCGGAGCACGAGAATGTACTCGTGCTCCAGGGTCACGTAGGCCCCGGCCGGAAACATGCCGGAGCCCATGAACTTGGTGGGCGAGTTGGTCGGCTTGCGCCACAAGATTACCGGAAGCGGGGTGAACCCGATCTCGAGCGCGGCCGCAAGAATCCGCGCATGGTTGGGGTAGAGCATGAAGTGGCCGGAAAGGGTGCGGGTCGCATCGCCGATGTTGATGCAGGCCAGGCCCCCCGGCCGGAGCACGCGGTGGACCTCCGCCCACACCGGCGCCAGCGCCCGGTGCATGGCGGAAAAGGCCGCTCGGCCGTCTCCCCGCTTCAACGCCACGCCCGCGGCCGGGCTGAGTGCGCTGAAGGTCTCATCCCACATCGCGATCATGGGGTAGGGCGGTGAGGTGAGCACCAGGTCGATGGCGCCATCCGGCAGGAACCTCATTTTTCGGGCGTCCTGGAAACGAACGCGGTGCGATGTTTTCACGTTTGGATCTCGTCCGGTTTGCTGATATAATCGGGTTCGCTCGCGAGGCCGCTCCGGTCGCGCTGGCTCATCGGGTTGCTGAAAGCAAATCAACCATCTGCTAACCCAGGGGGAGGAAGGAATCAATGAAAAAGCTCACGGTCGACGATATCGATGTCCGGGGGAAGCGGGTGTTGATGCGTGTGGACTTCAACGTACCCCTGAAAGAGGGCCAGGTTGCGGATGAGACCCGCATCCGGGCCGCGCTGCCGACGATCCGGAAAATCTGCAGCGACGGCGGAAAGCTCATCCTCATGTCCCACCTCGGCCGGCCGAAAGGGACGCCGGTCCCCGACATGTCCCTGGCCCCCTGCGCCGCGGCGCTCGGGCGGCTTCTCGGAAAGCCGGTGGCCTTCGCCGCGGATTGTGTCGGGCCGCCGGCCGAGTCCGCGGCGGCACGGCTGGCACCCGGCGAGGTGCTGCTGCTGGAAAACCTGCGTTTCCACCCGGAGGAGGAGAAGAACGATCCCGGCTTTGCCGGGAAGCTCGCCGCGCTGGGCGACATTTACGTGAACGATGCCTTCGGCACCGCCCACCGCGCGCATGCCTCGACCGAGGGGGTTACCCGTTTCTTCCGTCAATCCGCAGCCGGCTACCTGATGGTGAAGGAGCTCGCCTATCTCGGCGAGGCCCTGAGCCGGGCGGTGCGGCCTTATGTGGCCGTCCTGGGCGGCGCCAAGATCTCCGGTAAGATCGACGTGATCGCGAACCTCCTGCCCAAGGTCGACACCATCCTGATCGGCGGCGGCATGGCCTTCACCTTCTTAAGGGCCAAAGGTTTAGAGGTCGGCGGTTCCCTGATCGAGGAGGACAAAGTGGAGTTTGCCCGCCGGCTGATTGCGGACGGGGCCGGGAAGATCATCCTGCCGGTCGACTTCCTGGCGACCGACGTTTTAGACGTCAAGGCCCGCAAAGTAGGCGCGCTAAAGGAGGTGCCCGCCACCGCGATCCCGGCGTCATGGAAGGGGGTCGACATCGGTCCGAAGAGCGTCGAAGCCTTCCGCTCGGTGTTGAAGAGGGCGAAGACCGTGGTCTGGAACGGGCCCATGGGGGTGTTCGAGATCGACGCGGCCGCCCGGGGGACCATGGCCATCGGCGCGATCATGGCCGAGATCACCGCCGGCGGGGCCGTCACGGTCATCGGCGGTGGGGATTCGGCCGCTGCTGTGGAAAAGGCCGGCATGGCCGACATGGTCTCCCACGTCTCGACCGGCGGGGGGGCCTCGCTCGAATTCATCGAGGGCAAGACGCTGCCCGGCGTTGCGGCGCTCACCGACGCTTAAAAAAATAGTGATGAGTCGGAGTGATGTGTCGGAGTTAGGAAAAAATGAAGTAACGAGTAGCGAAGGGTCCCCCTCCCCCGGCCCCTCCCGCGAGGGGAGGGGGAAAAAAGAGTGATGAGTCGGAGTTATCATCGGTCTCGAAATTGGATTGACACGTTTTGTAAAATCTCCGCTATCTCTCTTTGCCAACGAGGGGTTTCCCCTCCCTTTGAAAAAGGGAGGCCGGGAGGGATTTATCCCTTTAGAAAAGAGAAGTTGGGAGGGGTTTCCGGAGGGCATCTCGATCATTACGAGATCATAGATAAGAAAAAGACAGAATACCACTGACTCGGAACTCGGTACTCCGACTCGGAACTTATTCTCTGTGCGGGGAGACGCCGTGCTCAAGGCGATTGTGTTCGATTACAACGGGACCCTGGTCGACGATCTGCATCTGCACACGGAGGCCTACTACCGGTCCGGGCGGCGGATGGGGTTCGATGTGGCGCGCGAGGTTATCGAGCGCCACATCTCGCAGCCGCCCTCCAAAAAGCGCCTGCTCTACTACGGAGCGATCAGCGACGCCAAGTGGGAAGAGATGATCGGCCTGCGCAAGCGCATTTATCTGGAGATGGCCGGGGAGCCGCAGGCGCTGCTCTTTCCGGACACCGCCGGCGCCCTGAGCGGCCTCGCGCAGCGGTTCATGCTTGGGGTCCTCTCCAACACCTTCCGGGATCTCTTCGAACGGGTCTTCCCGCGCGAGCTCTCCGGCCTCATGGCGGCGACCCTTTTTTTCGACGAGGTCCCCGAACCCAAGCCATCGCCGGCCCCCCTGCTCACCCTGCTCGGGCGCATCGGGGTGGAGCCGCAGGCCTGCGGTTATGTGGGCGATGCGCTCGAGGACATCCAGATGGCGCGGGCGGCCGGCGCGCATGCCTTTGCGGTGGCCACCGGCACCTGCTCGGCCGCGGCCCTCTCTGCCGCCGGAGCCGAGTGGGTGGGTGGCAGCCTTTCCGCGCTGGCGGCGCACCTGCTGGCGGTCTCCTCGGAATAAACGGCTTGACAGGCTCTCTGCGCTTGGGTATCTGAGATGGTAACGGAGGAAGACGCATGGCAGGGTGCCCCGCGGGCAGGTATTACGGCTATTACCGGTACGAGGATTCTGCCGGTCCGCCTGCGGTGCGCTGAGAAAGGACAACCCCACCAGCATCCCACGCCGCGGGCTGACCCAACCGGCCCCCGGCGTAAAAACGGCTGCGGGCCCGGAAAAGGCCCGCGGCCGTTTTTTTGGGGGGGGGATTGCTGTTTTTCAACACCCGGACAGGAGGAAGAGATGACGACCGCCACAGACGACTTGCGCATCCGCTGCTACACCCGTCTCATCTCTCCGCGCGAAATGAAGCAGGAGATCCCCGTCAGCGACGCGGCCGCCGCCACGGTCGTGGCCGCGCGCGTGGCCATCGAACGGATCATCCGGCGCGAGGACCCCCGGCTGCTCGTGGTCTCCGGCCCCTGCTCCATCCACGAGGAGAAGGGGGCCCTGGAGTACGCCGCGCGCCTGCTCGCGTTGCAGCGCCGCGTGCAGGATGTTATGGTTCTGGTCATGCGCGTCTATCTCGAGAAACCCAGAACCACGACCGGCTGGAAGGGGCTCATCAACGACCCCACCCTGGACGGCTCCTGCGACATGAACGCCGGCCTGCACAAGGCCCGCACGATCTTGAGGCAGGTGAACGAGTTGGGGGTGGCGGCCGGCACCGAGATGCTGGAGATGGTCACCCCCCAGTACGTGGCCGATCTGGTCAGCTGGGGGGCGATCGGGGCGCGCACGACCGAGTCCCAGGCCCACCGGCAGCTGGCGAGCGGGCTCTCGATGCCGATCGGCTACAAGAACGGCACCGACGGGAACCTCGACTCCGCCATCAATGCCCTGGTGGCCGCGCGGACCCCCCAGGCCTTCCTCGGCGTGGACCAGGACGGGTTTGCCTGCATCATCCAGACCAACGGCAACCCCACGGGCCACATGGTGCTCCGGGGCGGGAGGCGGCCGAACTACGACCCCGTGAGCATCGCCGAGGCGCGGCTCGGCCTGCTCAAACATGGGCTGCCCGAGGCGGTTATGGTGGACTGCTCCCACGCCAATTCCCGGAAGACCCACCAGGGGCAGGCGCTGGCCTGGGAGAGCGTGATCGACCAGCGGCTCTCCGGCAACAGGGCCCTGATCGGTCTGATGCTGGAGAGCTATCTCTGCGAGGGCTGCCAGCCGTTTTCCGGCGCTCCGGGCGGCTTGAAATACGGGGTGTCGATCACCGATGCGTGCATTTCCTGGCAAACCACTGAGCGGCTGATCCTGACGGCGGCGGAGAAGATCTCCGCCCGCAACTGAGGCCGAAAGGAGGAAGGGCATGCTAATCATCCCGATCGAGGCCGGCTCCGGCCGCTCGCAGGTGGCGGTGGGGGCGGTGTTCGGCGAGCTGGCACGCTTCCTCCCCCCGGGCCGGGCGGTCGTCATCACCGACGATAACCTCCTGCGGCTCTACCGCTCCGAGCTTCCGCCTCATCCGGTCTTGAGCATCGGGACCGGGGAGGCGGCCAAGACCCTGGAAACGGTCATGAGTCTCTATGAGGCCATGCTGGGGCTCGAGGTCGACCGGTCGGTGTTCGTGCTTGCGATCGGCGGGGGAATCGTCTGCGATGTCGCCGGGTTCGCGGCGGCGACCTTCCTGCGCGGGTTGCGCTTCGGGCTGGTGGCGACCACGCTCCTCGCCCAGGTGGATGCCGGCGTGGGGGGCAAAAACGGGGTCAACCTGGAGGGCTACAAGAACCTCGTCGGTACCATCCGCCAGCCGGAGTTCGTGCTCTGCGATCCCTTGTTTCTGCGGACCTTGCCGGAGGCCGAAGTGGTGAACGGCCTGGCCGAGATCGTCAAGCACGCCCTGATCGCCGATAGCGGCCTGTTTAACTTCCTCGAGGAGCAGGCCGAGCCTGTCCTGGCGCTCGACCCCGCCGTCATTGCGCGGCTGGTGGGCGACTCGGTGCGCATCAAGGCGGCCGTGGTCGGCCGGGACGAGATCGAGGCCGGGGAGCGCAGGAAGCTCAACTTCGGCCACACCCTGGGCCACGCGCTCGAAGCGGCCGGCCGTTTTTCCCATGGCGAGGCGGTCAGTGTCGGCATGGCCTTTGCGGCCGCCGTCTCCGTCACGCGCGGGCGGCTCAGCAACGGGGATTACAAACGGATCATCCGGCTTCTTGAGCGCTTGGGGCTGCCGACGCACGCTCATGCCGATCTTGGCCGCGTGCGCGAAGCCGTCGGTAAGGACAAGAAACGCGCCGGGGATGCCGTCCATTTCGTGCAGCTGGCGGGTATCGGCAACGCCACGGTCGAAACGGTGTCGATCGACGAATTCAGGCGGTGGCTGTCGGAGGCACCCGGCCTGCTGCGGCCGGCGGCCGGGTGAGGGTGCGGCCATGAGCCCCCGGCAAAAGACCCCTGAGGGCGGGTCGGCCCATCCGGCCGAGATCGAGTCTCAGCGCGCGCGCATCGACCGGCTGGACGCCGAGATCCTGGGGCGCTTGAACGAACGGATCGCCGCGGCCGTGCGCATCGGCGCGATCAAAAAGCGGATCGGGCTGAACATCCTCGACACCGGGCGCGAGGTGAACGTCTACCGCAATCTTCTGAAGCAAAACCACGGCGGGCTGCTCCCGAGCCGTTTTCTCCTGCGCATTTACGCCGACCTGATTGCGGCCTCGCGCGAGGTCCAACGCACCCCGCATCAGGTCGCGGACGACGCCGTGCCGTCGCGCTTCGCCGTGCTCGGCTACCCGGTCGGCCACAGCCTGAGCCCGGTGATGCACAACGCCGCCTTTGCCGCGACCGGCTACCCCGGGCTCTACGCGGCCATCCCGGTGCGGGAGATCCGCACGGCCGTCGCGGGCCTGCGGGCGCTAGACTTTCGGGGGGCGAGCATCACCATTCCGCACAAGCAGGCCGTGATCGACTGTTTGGACGAGGTCGATGAGGGGGCCGGCCGGATCGGGGCGGTCAACACCATCGTGAACCGCGATGGGCGGCTCAGGGGGTGGAACACGGATGGGGTCGGGGCGATCGAGGCCTTGAAAGAGAAGACGCCCCTTGCGGGCAAGGCCGCCGCAGTTCTGGGGGCCGGCGGGGCGGCCCGGGCGGTCGCCTTCGGCCTCCGGGGCGAGGGGGGCAGGGTCACGATCTTCAACCGCGGCCGGCCGCGGGGGGAGGCCTTGGCGGCGGAACTGGGGGCCGAGTTCCGGCCGCTCTCCGAGTTCAGGGGTGAGGAGTTTGAGCTGCTGATCAACACGACCCCGGTCGGCATGGCGCCCGCGGCGGGTGAAACGCCGGTTCCGGCAGCGCGGCTGCGCCCCGGCCTGGTCGTGATGGATATCGTCTACACCCCGCTTCGGACGCAGCTTCTCAAGGAGGCCGCGGCGGCCGGGGCTGTCACGATCGACGGGCTGGCCATGTTCATCCGCCAGGGGGCGTGCCAGTTCGAGCTGTGGACCGGGATACCGGCGCCGGTCGATGTCATGCGGATGGCCGTCGAAGCCGAACTGATGGCCTCCTCCTGAGCGCAAGCTCCGCGTTGCGCTCCGTTTCGCGTTTGCTGCGGCGTACTGCAGTACGCCTCGCAACGCGAAACTCGCGCGCCTTGATCTTGCGCCCATGAGAAGGCCATCTATTTGCGCTGAGGGGCTCGCGCGCCGTGCCTGCCCCGCCTTGGCGGGGATCTTGGGCTTGCTACTTCGTCAGCCCGGGGTTGCACAAAATTAAGCATCTGGTAGAGCCTGTCGAAGCTCCGCCAAAGGGGGGCATATGCGTCTCGCAGGGTTTGAATGGTAGAGGTTGTTTTCCCTCGAACCCTTGACCCCTCGGACCTTGTACCCTTCGCACCTCCTTTTTAAACCGCTACAGGATCTGCCTTTATGCGTGAGATCAAACCGCTTGCTCCGGTTCGGGCCTCGGTCGCGGTGCCGGGCTCCAAAAGCGTGACCCACCGGGTGCTGATCGCCGCGGCGCTCTCCGACGGTCCCTGCCGGATCGAGAACGCCCTGGAGAGCGAGGACACCGGCCTGACGCGCGATGCGCTCAAATGCTGGGGTGTTCCGATCGAGACGGAAGGAGAGGGCCTGCGCGTTTACGGAACCGGCGCCCGCCTCCAGGCGGTGCCCGATCCGGTTTTGCTCGGGAACTCGGGCACCTCCATGCGCCTTTTGACGGCGGTGGCGGCCCTGGCGCACGGGAAATCGGTGCTGAGCGGGTCGGCCCGGCTTCAGGCGCGGCCGATCCAGGACTTGCTCGATGGTCTCGCCGAGGTGGGGGTCGCGGCGCGCGCGCTCGCGGGCAACGGGTGCCCGCCGGTCGAGATCGAGGGGGGAGGGATCGCTGGCGGTCGTGCGTCGCTCAATTGCGAATTGAGCAGCCAGTTCCTCTCGGCGCTGCTCCTGATCGGACCCTACACGCGCGATGGGCTTGAGATCCGGGTGACCCACGGGCCGGTGTCGCGGCCCTACATCGACATCACGCTCGACGTCATGGCGGAGTTCGGGGTGTCGGCGGAACGGAATGGCTACACCTGGTTCCGGGTGGAAGGCGGCCGCTGCTACCGCTCCCGAGACCATCGGGTCGAGCCCGACTGCTCCCAGGCCGGCTATTTCTGGGCGGCCGCGGCCGTCACGGGTTCCACGATCGCCGTTAAAAGCACCCGCAGGGCTTCGCACCAGGGAGACATCCGGATCCTTGACATCCTCGAGATGATGGGCTGCCGCGTGGAGGCGGGGCCGGATGGGGTGGCGGTCACGGGCGGGCCCTTGGCCTGCGTAGACGTCGACATGGGGGACATTCCGGA